>JALVUT010000320.1 GCA_027035445.1 Thermococcus sp. | reverse complement strand
CGAGCGATGGAAAGTGCGTCTTCAAAGGCGCTGGAAGGGAGGACGTTGATGTCAGAACCCTCGGCAACGGCAGGCCCTTCATCGTCGAAATCAAGAGGCCTAAAAAGAGGAAACTCGACCTCGACGCCATAGCAAGGGAAATAAACGCGAGCGGGAAGGTAGAAGTCCTCAATCTCCGCTTCGTCTCACCGAAGGAGGCCGGGGAAGTTCTCACGAAGAACCACCGCAAGGAATACCTCGCCCTGGTTCTCGTTGAGGACGGTGTAACGCCCGAGGAAGCTGAGGAAGTTGCAAGGAAGCTCCGGGGCTTGGAAATCCATCAGAGAACGCCCTGGCGTGTGAGGAAGGCGAGGGCGGACAAGGTAAGGCTCAGGAGGGTTCATGAGGCCGAGGCGAGGTGGCTCGATGAGAAGCACTTCGAGTTGAGGCTCGTAACCGACGGCGGCCTCTACATCAAGGAACTGGTCTCGGGCGATAAAGGCAGGACGAAGCCCAGCGTTACGGGTCTGCTCGGGAAAGGGGCGTGGTGCGAGAGGCTCGATGTCCTGAACATCCTTGACGAGTGATTATTCTCTCCGCAATCCTTAAAAGTACTAACTCACAGGATAAAATGGTGATACAGTTGAAGAGGATTTCTAGTGCTGCACTGATAGTGATAATTTTAGCCCTACTCCTTGGGAGTTTGGGGAGTGCTAGCATCATCGTCGTCAACTCCGAAAAATCCCCCAACATGAACGTGCTTATGGACAACGGGAGTCCCATCTTGTCGGCGGTTGGGATGGGTGGCTTCACAGTGTTTGAACTGGCCAAAAACGGAACTGTGAAGTGGTCCCTCTCGGGTGATGAGTTTATCCCCGTAAACGCTGATTTACTCAGGGGTCCATTTTATACTCCCCTCGGGGTCGACAGCGTTGCTTCGAGGGCTCGTGATGGGGGCGTTCTACTTGGATTCGTGTTGGTAGGCAAAAACGGGCCTTTCTCCCCCGCGATGATGAAAATCGCCAGCAACGGGAGCTTTGAATGGGCGTACGTTTACGAACTCGGTCAGAACATAAGCCCCTACATAAACTCGATCTACGCCGGAAAAGATGGCATCCTCATGAGCGGTTACATAGAAAACGACACCTTCCACGGAACCAAGTTCCTGCCGTTCCTCCTCCTTCTGAGGCCCAACGGAACCGTGATCTGGGCAAGGATTTACAACCCACCTATTTTGAGGGGAATAACCTCCGGGGGAGCCCTCGAGGTAAACGGCTCATACATCTACATTCTGCAGGACGGCAGAAATGCAGTACTCCTGAGGCTTGATAGAAACGGGAACGTGACCGGGGTTAACTTCGTGTCCGGTATGAAAACGGTCAACTCCGTGGCTTCGGATGGAAAGTACCTCTACCTCCTTGGAACCGATGAAAACGGCACCATCCTAGCAAAATTTGACCTTAATGGGAACGACCCCATCTGGGCAAAGGAATACTCGATCGATTTCAACTACACCGGAGCATCCTGCGGCCCCAACGAGACGAACATTACCC
>JALVUT010000319.1 GCA_027035445.1 Thermococcus sp. | reverse complement strand
TGAACGAAGGAACAGGAGGTGTTAAGTGGACAGTCAGTGCAGCTAGGGTACAGTGCATTCTCCACAATGAAGCGGAACCAGCTGTAATCTCTGTCTGTCCATATATCCTTTAGGCTCCTCTCCCTCACGTTCCCAAAGGAGTAGGCCAAGACTTTTTTCTCCCGTCCAAAAACCACTTCCGGATACGTATGAAGGAGTCTGTAGCAGGGAGCAACCTCACCATCCCATCTAATCACGGCAGCCTTGTTCTCCACGAAATCGCAGTGCCTCTCGGTTCTCAACTGAAATTCGGGAAGCCTCAGCACGAAACCACCGTAGATAGACTGAAGTTCTTTGACCACGGAATCCATATCCACGTTCCCATCGTAGACTATGGTTCCACTATGTTCGGGTCGGATTGGAACGATGTTCGATATCAGCAGGCTCTCTATGCCAACTTTGGCCAGAAAACGCGCTATATCAGGGAGGTACTCGTAGTTCTCCTTGCTGGCAACCACCTCCACCCCCACGTGGGGGGAGTACTTCCCCATCTCCCTCTTGGTCTCCTGAATGAGCTTAATCCTGTCAACGGCTACACTGGGCATTATATGGCCGAGACGGGTTGTCTGGGTTGGTATGGCATCCAGCGAGATGTAGATTAGATCAACCCCAAGCTCAACGAGCTTCCTTACCCGCTCCTTTGTCAGGAGAAAGCCGTTTGTACTCATCCCGACAGCGAACCCGCGCTTCTTTACCTCTGTTACCATGTCGAGGAAGCGGGGATGGACAGTCGGCTCACCTATCCCACCAAAGTAAATCATCTCCAGATCAGGAAACTCCCCAGTATCATCGAGGATTTTAAGGAACAGCTCCCAGTCCATGTCCCCCTCCCGGTCCTCCCAGTACTGCTTAAAACACATCTCACATCGGAGGTTGCAACGGTTGGTTATCTCAATATAGAGGTAGTGCATATCCGCTTTCCTTGGAATGGACAAGATGGCCCCGCTAATATTGAACGTATGAGATCCTTCCCTCATGTCTTACACCTAGCATAGATGCTAGTTCCATTCTGTTTTTATACTTTTCCAGATTATATGGGACATAAATGGGTAATTAAGAGAGGAGACGGCGAAATCCTGCTATAAGAAGGCATGAGCTACCCTAGAACACAAAATAGAAAAAGCCGGTCCTGTATCCTCAGACCCTACGTGTCTCAGGGGGTACGGGAGCCTTTATAGGTGCCCCAAAGGCCCTATCCCCGGCGTCCCCCAGGCCGGGAAGGATGTAGCCGTGGTCGTTGAGCCCTCTGTCCAGTTTGGCCACTATCACATTAAGCTCTGGAAACTCGCGCTTGAGGCGTTCTATGCCCTCAGGGGCAGCGAGGACACCGAGGACTATCAAGCGTTTTGGCTTTCCGTACTTTGAGAGCTCCCGGAGAACCCTGACCAGCGTTGAGCCCGTGGCTATCATAGGATCGGCAACTATAACGGTATCCTGGGAAGTTATCTGCGGTATCTTGATATAGTTCATCTCTATCTCGAATTTCGGGGCCTTTCCAC
>JALVUT010000318.1:747-1542 GCA_027035445.1 Thermococcus sp. | reverse complement strand
CAGACTATGCGATAGCAGCTACGGCCAACTCTATAACCAATACACCGGGAACCATAGTGGTGGACATCGATCCCGAGGGCAAGAAGTACTTCGTCCACTGGCTCGAAGCCTACACGCGTGACCCCCGTATCGTTAGGGAGAAGATAATCATGGTTTTCGACAAATGGATCAAGAAGATATTCGAGGACTGATCGAGATGGAGTCCTTCATACCCGTGCTCACACCGATCATCGGCTTGGCCGGAGCAATACTCTTAGCGCTGCTCAGCGTAACCCTAAAGTCCAGGAGGGTAGCAGACACGGTATTTCTATCTACAACTATAGCTACAGCAGTAATGACGGGTTACGTGGCGTACACTGTACTCCGGTTTAACGAGACCCTAGTATACGGTTCAGGTGGGTGGCTCCCGCCACTAGGAATAGTCTATGTCGTAGATAAGCTGTCGGCGACCATGGCGCTACTTTCATCGCTGATAATATTTTTAATAGCTGTTTACTCGATCGGGTACTTCGGCGGCAGAGAGCATGGGATCCACTACCTGTATATACTGTTACTGCTTATGTCCTCGGCACTGATTGGCATATACTATACAGGTGATCTATTCAATTTCTTCGTAATGATAGAGCTAATGGCCGTAACCGCCTACGCCCTCGTGGGCTACCATAAGAGCAAAGGAGAAGCTGTCGAGGCAGCGCTGAAGTACGGCATGATAGCTTGTCTGGCGGGGATACTGCTTTTCCTAGGAATAGGCTTCATCTACGCATACATCGGCACGTTGAGCATACCTGATTTGTC
>JALVUT010000318.1:0-737 GCA_027035445.1 Thermococcus sp. | reverse complement strand
TCTGCTCCTCATAGTCGGTCTAATAGTCTGGTCCCTGATGCTGGAGTCAGCCGCTTTCCCGCTCCACTTCTGGCTCCCCGACGCCCACTCGGAGGCTCCCTCACCGGTTTCCGCACTCTTATCTGGCCTCGTCGTGAACGCCGGGCTATACGGTCTGATAAGGCTCTTCTACACGGTGCTGTCGTGGGGAAGGCACGCTGTCAGCGGGTTATCGGTGGTACTCGATATCCTGGTAGTGCTTGGGTGCCTCGGCGCACTGTACGCGTCGGTGATGATGCTTATAGAGAGCGATATAAAGAGGATCATTGCTTACAGCACGGTTATGCATGTATCCCTAATCATTATCGGCATAAGTATTGGTACGAGGTACGCCTTGGCGGCCTCGATATACCACTTTATAACGCACTCCATATCTAAGGCCCTAGCATTCCTATCTGTCGGAGTACTAGTCTCGGCGGCGGGCACGAGGAACATCAGGGATTTGAAAGGATTCGCTAAGCTCTATCCAGGCGCCTCGGCAGGCATGATCATCGCTATGCTGGGGCTCGCCGGCGTACCTCCCCTGGGCACGTTCCCGAGCAAGCTGTTATTGATAGCTGCATCGGTGGGCGCCGGCAACATCGGCGCCGCACTGATAATCATCATTACAAGCGCAATAGCGGCCATAGGGTACTTCAGGATAATAAACCTCCTCGTCAACGAGGCCCCAGTCAAGACGGGCGTGCTCAGGCCGGGAT
>JALVUT010000317.1 GCA_027035445.1 Thermococcus sp. | reverse complement strand
CGATGAGCCCTCGGCCCACCTGGACGTCGAACAGAGGCTTGCGGTGTCGAAGGCCATCCGGTCACTCATGGCCAAGAACGAGAGGACCGCCATAATAGTTGAACACGACGTCATGATGGTTGACTACCTAAGCGACAGGCTCATAGTCTTCGAGGGTAAGCCGGGAAGGCACGGCAAAGCCCTGGCCCCGATGGGCATGAGGGATGGAATGAACCGGTTCCTCTCCTCTGTCGGCATAACCTTCCGCCGTGACCCTGACAGCGGGAGGCCGAGGGCCAACAAGGAGGGGAGCGTAAAGGACAGGGAGCAGAAGGAGAGGGGCGAGTACTACTATGCCTGATCTTTTCCAACTCAACTTAATCTTAACGAATAATGACCGTTGGTTAACGGCCCTTAATCCCTGAGCCGTTAGGGCAGTTTTGTGGACTGCCTCATGAACCCGACTGAGTTTGAGGTTATAGATTGTGAAAAAAAGACTTAAATACGCCTCCCCCACAATAAGGAGTGGAGGGGGCGAGGGCACCATGAGAATGGAGAGGATGCTGGCAGTATTCGTAATCTCTACCCTCTTGGTAATCCCATCTACAGCCGTTAGGGCTTCATCCTCAGTGAAAGCGAATACTGTAATTCTAGTCAGTGATAATCCTGCAGACTGGGCCATGGCAAGACTCGTTTCAAATCTCACCGGATTTCCCGTGGTCGTCACACACTGGGGAGTTTATACTCCCGTGGTGAGCTCAAGAATTTACTCATACTCTCCCCGACGGGTTATAATAATCGGTGGACCACTGGCAGTTCCGGAGTACTACACGGAGGATATGAAGGCAGTTAATATCACGGTCGTGCGTTGGGGAGGAGAGAACAGGTACGGTACTAACAGGGCCGTATTGTCCGGTATCAAAGAATTTGGGGTACTGCTAAATCAGTCACCTGTGGTGAGCGCTGGTTATGACCCAGTCTCCATTTCAAAGGCACTGGAGATAGCCATAAACCACAGGGCACCGCTGGTGTATATCAACAACTCCCAAGTGCAGGTAAAAGCTTCCATTGCTGTTCTCTCCCCCTGGACAGGGATAAAAGTGAAGGCATTAAAGGTGGTCGTAGTTAACGTTACGGCAAGCGAGCTCCTTGCCCTTTTGAACGAAGTTGGTCAAAAGCTCGATGCCCTCAGGCTCCTAGTGAATTCAACCAACATAACCAACATTGATATCAGTAGATACATGGTATTGGCAAACAACCTGCTGGCAAATGCCAAGCTCTCCTTGAGCATGAGGGATTACAGGGACGCATACAGACTTATAAACCGTGCGAATTACCTGACCGATAGGGCAATACGGATTACCGAAAGCAACAAGGGGGTCAGTATCGATGTTATTATGGGAACAATGCAACTCATGCTCCATGGTATCAAACCGCTCAACCCATTAGAGTATACCAGACTTCAGAAGCTTGTGAAGGAGTACAGGGAATACCTCCGGGAGCACAACTACACTGAAGCACAGAGGGTTCTCATGGTCATTCGGATAGATCTTATGAAGGTCTACTCCAAACAGGCATTCATACCAAGCCCGCATCCGGCTGAGCTGCTGAGCCCATGAGAGAACCCAAAAATAAAACCCCCGTCAAAACCGCAGGAATTTCCCAGACACCAAACAGCAGGTGATGAACTAGTTTGGGAACGCACTTTAACGGCTGTGAACATCACGGCTTGTTTCCATTCCGGCAACCAAACATCCAACGGTAGGGTGCCCTCCCTGTATCCTGATCCCCTGCTATGATTCAAGAGAAAGCCGGAATTAGCGCGAGCCTATAGGGCGTAAAAATAAGCCATATTGTCCTAACTATGCTATCCGGGGAGATTCTGGAATTTAAACTTTAATCCACCCCGTATGAACACAGGTAAACGGTAATCAACGTTGTTTAACGATAAAACACAAAGAAAGGGATTATGTGCCCCCTATCTAAACAAACGTTAATCTACACGGACGATTTCCTGAAAAAAGCTTAAATAGGGGATATTCCCTATACGCCAGTGAGGTGATTGGTCATGATATGGAAAAAACTTACCTCGGTGCTCATTGGGCTGATAATGTTGAGCACCGCAGCCGCCGTCAGTGCTGCCACCAGTGGGGGAACACCCACAACGGTAATACTAGTGAGCGACAACGCGGCCGACTCAGCACTGGCTCACTACATAGCCAACGTGACTGGTAGTGTGGTCGTTACAACACCCTGGGGGGTCTACGATCCGAATGTCACCGCTGAGATAACTGGATACGGACCGGATCTAGTGATAATAATCGGTGGGCCAGATGCCGTACCCCAGCAGTATACCTTAGATCTCCAGAACATTGGAATAACGGTGAAGCGCTGGTGGGGTGCTACCAGGTACGGAACCAACATTGCAGTCATAAAGAACGCCACGGTTGAACTTGGAATAAAGTTCAAGGGGCCCGTAATAATAGTCCCAGGGAACGACACTGTGGCTATACAGACTGCCCTTCAGAACGCCCTGAGGAACATGGGGATTATACTCTTGGCGAATAAGACCACGAACATCACAAGGGTTATGGAGAAGATCCACATCACCCCCCACAACGTCACTGTAATCCAGAGTCACGTTTTTGGAGCCTACATACGCCACGTAATGAAAGAGCTGAAAAACCAGACGAAGTGTAACTGTATCGAGATCAACGTGAGTATAACAGCCAATGTTGCACTTAAGGCAATAAGCATCAGCGAGCGGAAAATCGAGATCGCTAAGCAGCTCCTTCAGAACCTGACCCAGCAGAATGTAACACTGAGACCGGGTACTGAAAGGATAATTACCCAGATGATAAAACTGGCAGAAAAAGAGGTGAACATCGCCAAGGAAGCGTACAACCAGGGCTACTACGGAAGGGCCTACGGGCAGGCAATAGCGGCGGGGGCTCATGCGGATATTGCCATCAAACTTGCATCCCACAGGTGGCTTGATGAGAGCGAGAGCAACCCCAGACTCAGGGGGGACATGACCTTCTGGAAGGTAAACGCCACTCTACGCGTGCTCGAAAAGGCGGGGGTAAACGTCACCCTCCTGAGGCAACTGCTGAAGCAGCTCAAAGAAGCCATCATCAGTGGAAACCGCGAGCAGATATGGAACATAATAGAACAGATACACGATCTCCTCAGACAGATTTACAGACAGAACCTTGGAATGGTAAGGGCACACGCCTTCAGGATGCACCACCACGGCCGAGGTTGACTTCTCCACTCGATTTTTCTTTCTTTTTGTTTTTCTTTCGCAACCGTTTCTGGAGCCAGTTCCCGCAGGGTGAAGTCGTTAACGGAACTTTTTTATTACATGAACCCAACGAGATTTAGCCAAGTGGAGGGGGTGGAGAATGCTGCCGGGAAAGATCCCCCCGGGTGTCCTAGAGAAGCTGGTATTCACTCACCTGGGGGCCAGGGACGGGAGGGTTCTAATCGGCTCCGGGAGGGGCATCGATGCCGCTGCAATAGCTTTTGGAGACCGTGTTCTCGTGGCGTCGACGGATCCCATAACGGGGACCGAGGAGAACATCGGCTTCTATGCTGTCCATATAAACGCAAACGATGTTGCCACCTTTGGGGCAAGACCACGGTGGTTCCTGGTTTCCATACTCCTTCCGGAAATGGCTGATGAATCAACCCTCGAGAGGGTTATGAGAGACCTCCACGAGAACGCTACTGGACTCGGTATTTCGATAGTCGGGGGACACACAGAGGTCACACCAGGTCTGGCAAAGACCATAGTAGTGGGGACGATGGTGGGTGAAGTCGACCGAAAAATGCTGGTGACACCAAAAGGAGCCAAGCCCGGGGATGTCCTGATACTGACAAAGTGGGTCGGACTCGAAGGCACCTCAATAATAGCCCAGAAGAGGAAAAAAGAGCTGGAGGAGGCCTTTGGAAAGAAATTCGTGGAACGGGCCAGAACCATGATGGGCATGATCAGCATTGTTGAGGAGGCAGTGACGGCAGCCGGGATAGGGGTCAGCGCAATGCATGACCCCACTGAGGGGGGAATCGCCAATGGGCTTCACGAAATGGCGGACGCCGCCGGTCTGGGTTTCAGAGTCTACGCCGAGAGGATACCCATAAGGGAGGAGACCCTCAAGGTCTGCCGTTTCTACGGCCTGAACCCCCTGGCCCTCATAAGCTCGGGGGCCCTTCTGATAGCTACCCCCAGTGGGAAGGTCGACGACATAATCTCAGCCCTCAGGGAAAAGGGAATCCACGCCACGGTCATAGGGAACTTTCTGGAAGACCGGAACGTTCGGGTGCTCGTGGAGGAGAAAGGGGAGAGAAAACTTCCCCAGCCAAAAAGCGATGAGCTGTGGAAGGTTGTTTAAAGCTCAACGGAGATCCGCAGCTTCTCCTCTTCCTCCAGCTTTCTCAGAACCTCAAGAACCTTGGCCGGGGGTAAACTCAGGGTTTTAAGGTGTTCGTAAGCTCGCCTTACCTCGGAACGCTCCTGCTCAGGTGCCTTACGTTCCATATAAAGGAGGACTGCTAAGAGGACTCCCTTAACACTCTGCTCCTGAAGGGGTAGAAGCTTCCAGCCATCCTCGTAAATGTACGCAGCCCGGGGAACATCCTCTTCTGAGAGTTCATCCAGGGGGAGAAGATTCGATGAGTTTACGGTCAGGTAGTTGAGGAGTGCCTCCTCGGGGTAGCCTTCCTTTCTGAGGCCCGAGAAACTGAGTTCAAGAACCTTCAACAGGGAGGAGAGACGCTCAATCTTAAACATCCGATCCTTTGAGAGGAGGGACAGCTTCAGCACCGTCCTTTCAAGCGGCTCAGTCTTCAGGTTGACCTTCAGGAGAACCCGATCATCAAGACGTGACCCCTCTTCAAACGCTTTTATAACTATCCAAACGGCCCCATTTGTTAGGATCCCATACCTGACTCCAGCGTTGAAGCAGTACCTCCCAAGCTGGCGTAAGGGCCCGCCGTTCCTCAGTATGTTAACGCCCAGGTTCTTGGCCTCCACGAAGGCAAAGACCGATCCGTTTAGTATCAGTGCGTAGTCCGCCCTGCCATCCTCCGTCCGCTCTTCGGGTCGAACCTCCTCCGGGTTGTTCCAATCCCACTCAAGTGCCTGAAAGATCTCACCGATGAGGTGTTGCTTTACCGCTTCCTCATTCTTCTCGTACAGCTCTCTGTGTGCTCGTATTCTCCGGGATACCCTGAGAACTGCACTCCTGAGTACCTCCATGTGAACCACCAGCCCCTCTGGGTTACATCCAATAACCTAAAAGCTTTTGTGGTTGAGCTCAAAATGGGAGGGGATTGAAATGTGCAGGATACTCTTCGCGGCGGGGGAGGGGGAGAAGGTTCAACCCCTCCTGGATGCACTCGTAAATGCCTCTAGGAAGGATCCTTACAAGGAGGCCAGGGGAAAGGGTGGACAGCACAGGGATGGATGGGGATACCTCCTCATCAAGGGAGAGCTGGAAAGACATTACCGATCAACTATGCCAATCTTTAACGACATCAAAGAAATTCAGGCACTCAACGAGGAATTGAACGGTTTTGTGGTGCTAATGGCTCATGCACGGGCGGCCAGCCAGGGAGACGTGAGCCTCCTAAACACCCACCCCTTCGCTTTTTCATCTTGGAGGGGCTTCAGCTTCTGGCTGCTCCACAACGGAGATCTGGACAAGGAAAGACTGATTGAGATGGCGGGGTTTGAGAGCAACGACCTCGCAGGGGTTTCCGACAGCTACACTCTAGCCGCTTACATCAGCAGAAACCTCAGGGGCACCTCAAAGGAAGACCTGCTTGAAGCCTACAGGGGGGCTATGAAGACCACCAGAACCTCGTTTAACACAGTAACAGTGTTCCAGGATGATACCCAGGAACTTCGAGCTTTCATAACCGCGTATTCAACGGAAAAGCGTGTTAAAGATCCAAAAGACTGGGACTACGTCAAGCTGCTCTCACTGGAGAGGAAGAACCTCTTTGTGGTTGCTTCCTCAACGCTGGGACTGTACCATTCTGCCAACTGGGAAATCATCAAGAACGGAACTGCGATGCATCTATCCATACTCCCACAGGAGCGGAAAATCATCCATGTGACGGCCGACCTCTGAAAAGTTATATACCCCCTACATGGAATTTTACCGTGGTGATCACATGGAGAGATATACCCCCATAAAGGTCCACATGACCAGGAAGCTGATTGGTGTTTCTCCGGAGAACACTGTGAAAGAGGCGTGCGAGATCATGGTTGAATTCGATATCGGCTCCCTGGTTGTTATAGAGAATAACAAAGTCATTGGTTTTTTCACAAAAAGTGATATCATACGACGCGTCGTTATCCCCGGCCTCCCGAACTCAACACAGGTAAGGGAGATAATGAGCAGTGAACTGATAAGCGTTGATGGCAATATATCGCTGGGAGAGGTTCTAGATTTGATGGCCAAAAAGGGAATAAAACACATTCTTATCGAGGACAATGGGAAGATCGTGGGAATATTCAGCCTGAGTGATCTTCTCACAGCCAGCAGAAGACGGCTTGAAACCGCGATAGCCGCGGAGTGATGGGCATGATAAGAATAGCCCATATAAGTGACACCCACATAACGGGGGACGCAGCGTACAAAGGGTACGCGTTTGATCTCATAGCCGAGGAAATAAACCGTGGGAGCTTTGATTTTGTAATCCACACCGGTGATGTTACCAACCAGGGGTTGAGAGAGGAGTATGAACGGGCAGCTTATGAGCTGAAAAAGTTGCGGAAACCGGTTGTTGTGATCCCTGGGAACCATGATGTCAGAAACGTGGGCTACAAGCTCTTTGAAAAGTTCATTGGGCCTCCAAACGGAGTATTTGAGTTTGAGAACGGGGTGCTGATATGGGTTGATTCCACAATCCCCGACCTCAGCGATGGCAGGATAGGGACATACAAATTTAAATGGCTCAAGGAAAAGCTTGAAGAGTACTCTGGCAGGAGAATCAAGATAGTAGCAGCCCACCACCATCTGGTTCCCCTCCCGGATACAGGGCGGGAGAGGAACGTTCTGTACAATGCGGGCGATGTCCTTGACCTTTTCATTAGGCACGATGTTACATTCTACACCTGCGGTCACAAACACATGCCAAATATTTACCGGGTGGAGGATCTCGTGGTGGACAACGCCGGCTGTACCTCCTGTCGAAAGACGCGGGCGGGGGACGTCAACAGCTACAACATAATAAC
>JALVUT010000316.1 GCA_027035445.1 Thermococcus sp. | reverse complement strand
GGCCCCGGCCCGACAAAGGAGGACTTCTTGGAGAAGGAGTATCTTCACCACGAACTCAGGAAGAAGGTAATAGGTGTCGCCGATATAAGCTACAGCGGTGAGTACGGCCTCAAGGAGCTCGTTGAGAAGGCCAGCGACATCCTCAAAGACCATGAGGCAATAAAAGAGCGCCACCTCATCCAGGATTTCTTCCGGCACCTCGTTAAGGACACGGGGATGATAACATACGGCGAGAATGAGGTTCGGAAGGCTTTGGAGTTCGGTGCGGTGGACAAGCTTCTAATAAGTGAGGGCTATGACAAGGTGCGTGTGAAGGCCAAGTGCAACAACTGCGGCTGGGAAGAGCTCAAGACGATGAGTGAGCCAGAATTCCACGTTTACAGGAAGCAACTCACCCACTGTCCAAAGTGCGGCAGTCAAAACGTTGCGATTGAAAAGTGGGACGTCGCAGAGGAGCTAATAAAAATGGCCGAGGATGGCGGTGCTGATGTTGAGATCATATCCCTTGACACCGAGGAGGGCCAGCAGTTCTACAAGGCCTTCGGTGGAATCGCCGCATTCCTGAGGTATAAAATTCAGTGAGAATAGAGGGCTCAGCCAAGAACCCCCGTAAGGAGCTTTTCTATTCTCTCCCTTACTTCCGGCCCATCCGTGACGTAGGGAGGTCTCAGGACAGGTTTTATCGGGAACCCCCTGACCGACATCGCCAGCTTTATCGCCGAGCCGAAGGATGAAGCGAGGTCGTAGATCCTGGAGAGCTTTGCCAGCTTTCTTGCCCCTTCGAAGGCATCCTCAAAGCGTTTCTCCTGGAAGGCCTTCCACACGCTGAGGTGGAGCTCTGGGGCGAAGTTAGCGCAGGCCATTATCCCGCCATCACCGCCGAGAACCAGCGTGTTGAGGAAGTGCCCGTCGAGGCCGGTAAAAACTTTAAAGTCCCTCCTCTCGCCTTTTACTTCAAGGATAACATCCCTGACGTGGTTTACGCTGTCGATCGTCTCTTTCACGCCCGCGATGTTTGGGTACTCAAGGGCAAGGCGTTTAATCAGAGGGACGCTCAGGGGGCTGGCACAGGAGGGGATGTTGTATAGTATGATCGGAATATCAGTTCTCTCGGCCACCATTGAGTAGTGTTTGAAGAGCGCCTCCTCGCCCAGCGGGCAGTAATAGGGCGGTGCTATGACTGCGTAATCCGCGCCTATGTCCCTGGCGTGCCTGCTAAGTTCAATCACCTCAAAGGTGTTTGAGGAGGCAGTGCCGACGAGGTAGAATGCTGAAGTGACCAGCTCACGGCCCTTCTCCGCTAGAAACCTCATCTCCTCTGTGTTCAGGCTCGTGAACTCACCGGTCGTTGCGTTGATGAATATCCCGTGGACGCCGGCCTTCTGGAGGTAATCCACATGCTCCTCAAGTGCCGGAACATCTATGGAGTAGTCCTCGTTGAAAGGGGTAACAAGGGGGACGATAACGCCGCGCATGGAACCACCGAAAGGTTTAGGCGGAGGGGGTATTTTAGGGTTGGGGTGAATCGGTATACCGGCACCTGTTTGAAC
>JALVUT010000315.1 GCA_027035445.1 Thermococcus sp. | reverse complement strand
CGCCCGGTTGCCCTTGCGGCATTAGCACCTATCATTGCGATGAACACAGGCATTCAGGTCGCGAAGCTTGAAGAACTACTTCCATACATCGTCCAGCATCTTAATCGCATTCTCGCCATGAACAACATCCCTCTCCGCTTTGATGGGGACGAGCTGAAAAAAGTAAAGAAGGGGTGGTTTTGATGGATGAGGAGTGGGTAAACGAGAACTACCCGCTCGAGCCCCCACATTTCTTCTTTGCAGTGAAAGAACTGGCGGACAGGTGTCTTAAGTACGACCTGAACGCCCTGGTGATTGTTGTCGGCGAGCAGGGCTCCGGGAAGTCATCTCTATCGCTCCGTATGGCAGAAATGCTGAGGGAGCACGGGCTTGCGTTCAAGCCGGAGCGCGACATCTTCTTTGATATTAAGGAGTTTGTCAGGGAGGCAGGCGAGGAAAAGCGCGTCTATATCCTCGAGGAGGCAGGCGTGCACTTGTATTCGAGAAACTTCATGACGAAGGTCAATAAGGTGTTGAGCTACATCACGCAGACCATCCGCTTCAAGAACAGTGTCACGATAATGAACCTCCCCCACCTGAAGCTCATAGACAAGAATCAGAGAATGCTCATGACCCACGTCTGGAGGACTGAAGCCATTATTCTTCAGGATGGAAGCCTCATCAGGGTTGCCTCGGCCTTCAGGCCGAAGGTAGACTACATCACTGACAGGGTCGGCCTCAAGCCTTTGACGATCCACTCCAAGGCGAGAGATACGTGGATCCCGGTTCAAAACGTGCGCTGGAAGATGCCCGAGCCGGAAACTTGGGACCTCTATCTGCAGCTAAAGCGCGAGTATTGGGAGGAATGGCGGAAGAAATGGGCTGGAGAAAGCGAAAAAGAAAGGAAACCAACTGTGAAAGAGTTGATCACCAAGGAATTACAAGAAGATCCCAATCTCGCAGAGCTTCTCCTTGATCCTGCCAATAGGTGGTCAAGAACGAGGGCGAGCAAAATTGAAGAACTCGCAAGAAAGTATGGAGCGCATCCCCGGTACATCAGCACTGTTTTATCGTCGCTTCGTAGGACTCAGATGTTTGAAACATGATATTTCACTGAAGTTACAAGGCATGTCTTGCCTCCTTTTTTTGTTTTGTGTTTCTTTCGCGACAATAAATACTACTTAGTTTTACCCTTCTGAAGTTATTATGAAATAGAAAGGTATTTATAATATAACATTTCTACATAATAGTTTTTGACGACTGCTTTCGGAGGTGTCAGGAAGTGTATGGATATGTCCATAGAAGGGCCGATGTTGTGAAGTTTGGAGGGGGTATCGGTAGACACTTGGCAAAGCTCAAGGCCGCTTGGGGGCTTAAGCGCAGGCTTGAAGCAGTAAAAGTCAACGGGTTCATAGACATAGGGAGCGTCCTGAACGTCGGCATTGGCGTCATCGTGCTTGGTGTGATCTTCCTCATACTGGCTTACATAACACCAGTGATTGACCAGAACCTCCCTGCAAATTCAACGTGGGCGGCAGCGTGGACCAGCATCAGCGGGTACGCAAAGACCTC
>JALVUT010000314.1 GCA_027035445.1 Thermococcus sp. | reverse complement strand
CATGGGGATCAACCCCAGGAGGGATTATATAGGTCACTGCCACTGAGTTCCCAAAGGCCTCCTCTATTATACTGGCCAGTGGGCCTATTGTAGCCACTACCAGTGGTTTCTCATCACTTCCTGAAGCTCCCGGAGTAAAGATCGCCGCAAGCATGAGCACCACGAGCACTAAAACTCCCGCCCTCATTTTTGGCCCTCCTAACTTCCACCCCCGGTTTTCAAGATCTGTCGGAGAATTTATAAGCCTTTGTCTATAATACCACCAGGTGTTGTCATGAGGGGACTGTTAGTATTGATAATTCTCCTTGCCCTTGTGACATCTTCCACGGCCATTGCTGTCCCCGGAACTGTATACTCGGTTGATTCTCAGGTGAGTGTTGAGATAAACCCCAACTCCGAACTGCTTGGCATCGTTTACGATGGGAAAGAAGTGCAGATAGGCTTTTACGTTCAGCCACTCGCCTCCTCATGAAGGGAGTTCTCTTCCCTCCCCTCTTCTCCATTGCTCTTTATGTGGGGCTTGCCGATGGCTATAGTGAATCCCTTGAAGCTGTCATCCTTCCGGTTGAACTCTATAGCCAAAGGAAGACCGTACTCTTCGTTGAAGACTATCCTGACAATCCTTGCCCTAGAATGGTCGCTGAGATAGTCCTCCTTCAGCCCCTCATAGTTGTCGAGGACATCGTTGATGCTATCACTATGCATCTCGTAGATCTCATTCGAGTAAACGCTGTGGTTCTTGATCTCCTCGACTTTCTTCTCCCTGTCCAAGGTATCACTCCCTCAGACTTTGCGCCAGGCTCCCTCCCGGAACTTAAAAACCTTCCTGTGCTCAGCCATGCGGAGTGCTTCTTCGAGCTTACCCTTTGGAACGGCCATGCCGTGCAGTTCCTTGAATAGTTCCATAATCTCATCTGTGGTTAGGGCTTCCTTCTCCTCGAAGAGGGTATTGGCGAGGTTTATCATGTCCTCGACGAAATTCCACGGGAAGACTATCCAGGCCCAGTCTATCTCCCCACCGTAGTAGTCCGGCTTGAAGCGCGAGCCCCTGATTGTGAGGAGCGTGGCGGCCTTTATCTCCGCAGGCTTCTGGCCCTCCACGTAGTTCTTCGCAAGGGTTAAACTTTCACCGGTGTCGCTGATGTCGTCGACTATGAGAACCGTCCTGTCCTCAAGGCGGTAGTTGCTGCCGTACTTGAGCCTGGCCTTTCCATCAGGAGTCGCTGTGACACCCCAGTGTTCGACCTTGAGACTGACGAGGTCCTTAACGCCGAGATAATCGCAGTACAAACGCGCAGCAACCCAGCCGCCCCTTGCAAGTCCTACAACGACGTCTGGCCTCCAGTCATTTTCGAGTACCTTCCAAGCGCCCTCCCTTGCCCATCTCTCAATGTCATCCCAAGAAGCGAGGTAAGCCGGAAACTTCTTCATTGGATTTCCCTTAACGGAGCAAAGAGGAGGTCATATTTAAGCGTTTTGCTTGGAGCTTTTACCTACTGCCTCCCCCTCCTGAGGGGTGAGGCTTTCAACAGAGATAAGGATAAGGGGGAATCAAACCCTCATCCGCTTCCATACCGTCCCCCGTGGGCCGTCTTCTAGCTGGATGCCCATTTCCCTCAGCTCTGCCCTTATCCTGTCCGCCAGTGCGAAGTTCCTCTCCTTCCTGAGTTGAGTGCGTACATCTATGAGGAGCTTTATCAGGGCCTCTTCATTCCCCGCTTTCTCCTCGCGGAAGTAGTCCTCGAAGATGCCGAAGACCTCGCTCACAATCCTGAAGAACTCCCAGGCCTTCCTCAGGACGCTCTCCTTTGGGGTTTCGACCCTACTTAAGTACCTGTTGACCGCGTTGCTGGCCTCGAATACCGCCTTCATGGCCTCGGCCGTATTGAAGTCGTCGTCCATGGCCCCGTAGAATCCAGTCTTGGCCTCCCTTATTGCCTCGTAGGTCTCGAACTCCCCACTTCCCCACTTGAAGGAAATCTCCGCTTTCTCCATAGCCACACGGATGTTTTCGAGGGTGTTGTAGAGCCTCTCAAGGTTGTTCTTGGCGTGCTCTATGCCATCCTCCGTGTAGTCGAGCGGCGAGCGGTAGTGCCTCTGCAACACGAAAAGCCTTATGACTTCAGGGTCGTAGCGTTCCAAGGCTTCCCTTATCGTGATGAAGTTGCCTAGGCTCTTGCTCATCTTCTCGCCGTTGACCATCAGGAAGCCGGTGTGCATCCAGTAGCGAACCCACTCGTGACCGGTGCACGCTTCGCTCTGCGCTATCTCGTTCTCGTGGTGCGGGAATATGAGGTCGTTCCCGCCGCCGTGGATGTCGAAGCTCTCTCCCAGGTATTTCGTGCTCATCGTGGAGCATTCTATGTGCCAGCCGGGTCTCCCTTCGCCCCAGGGGCTTTCCCACTTCGGTTCACCCGGCTTTGCCTTTTTCCAGAGGGCAAAATCTTCCGGGTTCTTCTTGCCCTCGCCTGGTTCAACACGCGCTCCCTTGACGAGTTCTTCGAGGTTTACCCTGCTCAGCTTTCCGTAGTCCCTGAACTTGAGAACCTCGAAGTAGACGCCGTCGGAGCCCTCGTATGCATAACCCCTCTCCTGGAGTTTTTCCACGAATTCAATTATATCCTTAATGTGCTCGGTGACACGGGGGTATATGTCAGCCGGCTTGACCTTGAGGGCTTTCATATCCTCCAGGAAGTAGCGGAGGAACTTTTCTGCCAGTTCTTTCGGATCTTCGCCTGTCTCGTTGGCGCGTCTGATGATTTTATCATCTATGTCCGTGAAGTTCATGACCATCAGGACGCTGTACCCTTTATGCTCCAGGTAACGCCTTATCACATCGAAGGCTATGTAAGTCCTTGCGTGACCGATGTGAGTGTAATCATAAACGGTCGGGCCACATACGTACATCCTGACCTCACCCTGCCGTATCGGCCGGAATTCTTCCTTTTCCCTTGTTAGGGTGTTGTATATTCTTATGGCCATCTTCACCACCGGGGAAACTTGGGAGGGTTCTTTTATTAGGTTATCGTCGCCGTTCTGGTCAGGGTTGTGTGTGGGGATTTCAGATTTGAGGCTCTCCCTGGGCCGCCGCGGCTGCCGGCAAAAGCTTAAAAAGTGACCGGTTCAATCGGGGTTAGAGCGGAAAGGGAGGTAATGGTAATGGTCAAGGTTCAGAAAGGCGACGTCATAAGGCTGCACTATACCGGAAAGGTCAGAGAGACCGGGGGAATATTCGATACCACGTCTGAGGAGGTCGCCAAGGAAGCCGGGATATATAAAGAGGATGGTACCTACGGCCCCGTTCCCATCGCCGTCGGGGCCGGTCATGTCCTCAAGGGGCTTGATGAGCAGCTCGAAGGGCTTGACGTTGGCGGGAAGTACGAGATAATCGTCCCGCCAGAGAAGGGCTTTGGAAAGCGCGACCCCAAGCTGATCAAGACCTTCACACTCGGACAGTTCCGCAGAGAGGGCCTCCACCCCTTCCCCGGTATGGACATCGAGGTCGACACCCATGAGGGCAGGAAACTCCGGGGGAGGGTTCTCAGCGTCTCAAGCGGTCGCGTGAGGGTTGACTTCAACAACCCTCTGGCCGGCAAGCACCTTATCTACGAGGTTGAAATCCTTGAGAAGGTTGAAGACCCCATAGAGAAGGTCAAGGCCCTCCTTGAACTCCGCATGCCGAAGGTCGACAGGGATAAGGTCATAATCGAGGTCGGTGAGAAGGACGTTACGATAGACTTCACCCCCATCCAGGAAGAGGTCGACAAAAATACCCTCGTCCTTGGGGAACTCGTCTTGGAGAGCGACCTCAAGTTCATTGGCTACGAGAAGACCGAATTCAAGCCGAGCGTCGATGAACTCCTCAAGCCACCGGTAGAGGAGGGTGAGGAGGAGAAGGGAGTCGTTGAAGTTGAAGAGGAAGTCAACGAACCTCCCGTTGAGAAGGGCGAGATAGGAGAAGGGACCGGAGAAAAGGCAGCAGAAGAGTCCAAAAAGAAGGGGGAAAACGCCCGGGAAGAGACCATCGGGGAGAAACCCAGGAGGAGCAGCAAAGGCAGGAAGACCCGGAGAACCACAACCCGGAAGGCGACGAGCAAAAAGAGGACAAAGGCCGCGGAAGAGGCTGCCAAAGCCAGGGAAGAGGGTGCTAAGGACTGAGCCTAAAGTTTTTATTTCCCTTCTCTAACATTTCTTCATGAAGTTCAGGCGGAATCCCTGGGTTCTCTACCTGCTCTCACTGGGTTTCGTGCCGCTCATATGGCACAGGGGAATTGGGGTCTTTGAATGGGCAGTCTATGATTTTACTGGCTATGTGATCGTCCCCCTGATCATTGCCCTCGTTTTGAGGTTCGAACCCAGGGAGCTTGGCTTCAAACTTCCGAACCGGAGGGGATGGGTTATGTTTATTCTCCTATTCATTGCATCAGTTCCCATCAGCTTTTACGGCCTTACAATTCCTGAGATGAGAAATTACTATCCCATCTTCTCCTATTCATCCACGACGGGTTTCGTTGTGAAGGAGCTGGTGGTCGGGGTGATTATGTTTGCTCACGAGGCGTTCTACAGGGGGATCCTGCTTTTCCCGCTGGCGCGAAGAAATGAGTGGCTCGCCATTCTTCTTCAGGACGTCCCCTACACGCTGGTTCACATAGGTAAACCCGGTATAGAGATACCCTACGCCTTCGTCGCGGGGATAATATTTGCGAAAATGGATCTCAAAGGAAGGAGCTTCCTTCCAAGCTTTCTGCTTCACTGGTTTGGTTCGGCTTTCTTTGACGTTCTCTGTGCGTTCTTCTGAGATGTCAGCGTGAAAACCCCATCACAAAATTTAGCAGCATGGAATGATGCACTAGTTGGTATGGACAGGAGATCATTTCAACTGCTTCCGGGAGCTTAAGGCCATCCGCTAGGAGCATCCGGTCCCGTGGGTGAAGCTCTCCACTCTGGCTCCCTTGAACTCGTGGGTATCTCCTTTCGGCAGAGGACGTCTGTGTAGTTTAGATGCCACGTCAGAACCGGGAGTGGGCGCTCACCCAAAAGCCGAGACCGTCTTGATGTCCGTCTTTAAACCAGCTCCTCCCGGTGTCGAGGCCCGCTATAATCAGAACGGCCGTCCTATAACCCCAGCTTTTCGAGGATTTCAAGGGCCGCTTTTCTCCCGCTCAGGAACATTCCACCGAATATCGGCCCCATCCTCGGCGCTCCAGCCAAAGCGTTGGCCGCCATTCCCGTCGCGTAAAGGCCGGGAAAGATCTCTTTTGTGTGCTCCACCGTCAGCTTCTCCCCCTGCTCCACCCACATCGGGCCTTCACCTGGGATTTTCTTTATCAATCCGCGCTTGAGGAGGTGCTGGCTTATTTGGGCACCGTGACCGGTGGAGTCTATCACGAACCGTGCCTCAACGGTGAGTGGGTCAACGTGAAGGTCAGTCATCATGACCGGAGTCCAGTTGATAACGATGCCTGAAACCCTGCCGTCCTTAACGACCAGGTCTTCAACCTCAACCATGTTGAAAACCTTGACTCCGGCCTTTATCGCCTTGCTCGCGAGAGTCGTTGCGGTTTCTATTGCATCCGCAACGTAGAGACCATCCCCGAAGGGCCTGTAAGCTATCCCAAACTCGTCGAGGACTTCTTTTGCTACTTCCTGGACAACAATCTTGTTGAAGCCCATCGCACCGCCCCATATTCCTCCGCCAATGGAGAGCTTCTTCTCGAAGATCGCAGTCTTGACCCCGTTCTTGGCGAGGTAGTAACCCGCCACCATCCCGGAGGGTCCAGCCCCAACTATGGCAACATCGAGGGAGAGACTTTCGAGAAGATCGTTGAAATAGGCCTCGGCTATCGCCCTGCTTATCTCCACTTCTTTCATCAATACCACCCCAAACCTTTTAAGTTGCGTTCAAAACTAAGTTTTGAAATTTAAAAATTTTGTTATAAACAGGTTATGGGTGATCTGGATGACCCAGCTTGAAGCCGCAAAGAGAGGAGAGGTAACGGAGGAGATGAAGTTCCTAGCTGGAAGAGAAGGAATAAGTGTTGAAAAGCTCAGGAGTAGCGTGGCCAGAGGCCATACCGTGATATTCCGGAATGTCCGCCATGACTGGGTGAAGCCGGTTGCCGTTGGTAACGTCGTCCGCGTTAAGGTGAACGCCAACATCGGAACATCAAGGGACATCGTGAATGTGAAGGTCGAGATAGAGAAGGCCAAAGTTGCGGTCAAATACGGGGCAGATACGATAATGGATCTATCCACCGGTGGCGATCTGGACAAGATAAGGAGAACCATAATGCACGCCATTGATGTGCCCGTCGGCACTGTTCCAATCTATCAGGCGGCCGAAGAGATACTCGCCAGGGGAAAAGCCATCATCGAGATGAGTGAAGAGGACATGTGGAAGGCCGTTGAGAAGCACTTCAGGGACGGGATTGATTACGCAACGATCCACGTTGGCGTTACCAGGGAAGTCGTCGAGAAGATGAAGAAATCAAAGCGCATTGTTGGAATGGTCTCGCGCGGTGGAACTTTTCTGGCAGCATGGATACTCCACCGGGGCGAGGAGAACCCGTTTTACAGGGACTACGACTACCTGCTCGAACTTGCGAGAGAGTACGACGTTGTTCTGAGCCTTGGGGATGGCATGAGGCCCGGTGGGTTACCGGATGCCGGTGATGAACTCCAGATTGCTGAGTTATACACCCTCGGGAGGCTCGTGAAAAGGGCGAGGGAAAAAGGAGTCCAAACGATGGTAGAAGGGCCAGGTCATGTGCCGGTAGACCAGATAGCGGCCCAGGTGAGGATGGCGAAGGTAGCAACGGACAACGCCCCCTTCTACGTCCTTGGGCCGATAGTGACGGATGTCTTCCCGGGCTACGACCATATCTCGGCGGCCATAGGTGGTGCCATAGCGGCCCTGAACGGCGCCGACTTCCTCTGCTACGTAACCCCAGCCGAGCACCTCGGCCTGCCCGATGTGGAGCACGTACGGCGGGGTGTCATAGCGACGAAGATAGCCGCCCACGCCGTAAATCTAACTCGTTTTGAGGCCGATTTTAGAAAGGACTACCTTATGAGCCTGGCAAGGGGAAGGCTGAAGTGGGTGGAGCAGTTTAACCTGGCGGAGGATAAGGAGCGGTTTATCGAGATAAGAAATGAGAGGCCGACCAAAACGAAAGCCTGTTCGATGTGTGGCGACCTCTGCGCGATAAAGATAATCAACGATATGCTCGCGAAGGATGGTTGAGGTGAGGTTCGTCTATTCAGGCAGGACGAAGACGTCTATGGGGTGAGCATTGGAGGTAACC
>JALVUT010000313.1 GCA_027035445.1 Thermococcus sp. | reverse complement strand
CCGGCAACTCATCGACGGGCCTCAAAACTCTCGAGATAGCCATCCCCTGGAGTGCCCTTGGAGGGAAACATCCCAAGTTCGCGGTTATGGCGTGGGTTACTGGTGGAAGCGGGAGCGCGGTTGACAGCCTGCCCGTAGACCCGGCGATAAACTACTCGGACATAAACTCCGAATGGAGCGACAGTGATACT
Source organism: Thermococcus sp. (assembly GCA_027035445.1). The sequence goes on along the minus strand of JALVUT010000313.1, from coordinate 1,378 downwards.
TTCACAAACATGCTCGCCGCCGAGTGGTTCCTAATGCCGGACCTCACCGTAACCCTTAGCGGCCCAAGTGCAGTTGGCCTGCACAGAACCGGCACGTTCAACGTGACCGTGAAGAACGAGGGATCCCTCGCCGTCAGCGGTGCAGAGGTCGCAGTTTACATCGACAACAAGACCTATATCAACTGGACCACTGACCTAGGTGCAGGCGAAAGCAGGTGGTTCCTCTTTAACTGGACGCCCAACACGACGGGAACCCACGTTATCAAGGCGGTTGTTGACCCACACAACCTCATACCCGAGGCCAACGAGAACAACAACGAGTTCTCAATGAACGTGGACGTTATCTGGGTAGGCAACATAGACGTCGACGGTGACCCCAGCGACTGGACAATTACACCAGGAAGGGCCAACACTCTGAAGGTTGAAAATGGTATTGCCTTATGGACGGATGCTGTTGGGGATCAGAGACATGACAAGGACCAGTACCTGCCGGGTGGAACCTCCTCCCATGCTGACCTCACTGAGGTCGGCGTAACCAAAGACGACAGATACGTGTACTTCCTCTTTGAGTTCGCTAACATGAGCAACATAAAGATCGGTGAGAACGGCGCCACGTTCGTGGCGGTTCCGATAGACTACAAGAAGGGAGGAGCCAGCTGGTTCGCGGGCGAGATGGACACCAATTCGCCACTCCAATGGGATATCCAGATGGTCATCAACCTAGACAGCAACCAGTACGTTGGGCAAAGGGAGGCAATAGCCACCGCCGGCGACAGCAAGCTGTCCCTGCTCTACTTCCTCGATCCAGACGGGAACATTATGAACGTAAGCGGTGCCCTAGTCGGCATTAATCTGAACAAGAATACCATTGAGGTCAGGATACCCGTGAGCGTCTTTGGAGGTGCCAAGAGTTTCAACTTCCAAGTGGCCACTGGGTTCAGCTACGGTGACGCAGTCTGGAACTTTGGTAACCCCTTTGCAAACGATGACATCAGTGATATAGTTGATCTGATAACCACTGAACCCACAACAGCCATGGAACTCAGCGATAACGTCCCCGACTATTACATTCATGTAACCATGAATAATGTGATAGAAGGGGCATCCCTCGTCAATGTAAAGATCCAGAGGCTTATATCGTACCAGAACACCTTCGTCATGATAAACAAATTCTATGGAATACCTGAATTCCAGAGGGACTACATCACGTACACCACTCTCATGGAGAAGCTCTCAAACCTGCCCTTGACAGAGGGTATGAAGAAGAAGCTGGAGGAGACCCAGTCTCAGGTTGCCGAACTTCTTGAGCTTTACAGCAAGGGCAAAGCTACGATAGACATGCCAAACTATGCGTTTGGAGCGTCTCTTAAGATATATC
>JALVUT010000312.1 GCA_027035445.1 Thermococcus sp. | reverse complement strand
GAGAGCTCCTCTTCAAGCCTCCTGCGCTCCTCCTCAAAGAACGCCACCATCTCGGCTATCCTCTTCCTGAGCTCCCTGACTCTAGCCTCGTAGGTCTTCCTGACGGCCTCGACTTCCTCCGCCTTTTCCAGCTCCCACTCTTCCATCAGCGTCCTGAACCAGCCGTATTTGCTCGCCTCGTTTATGGCTGCGTCGATCTTCCCGCGGTAGCTTTTCCACGTCCTCTTCAGGTGGTAGCGAAGGGGGAGCTTTATCTCCGGGTCTTCGAGCTGCTCCTCTATCCACCGGTCCATGCCGAGGTAGTACGTTCTGAGTAGCTGGACGGTATCCGACTCCCTGCGGTAGAGCTTTTCAAGGATGTCCTCCTTAGTGGTTATCTCGAAGACGTTGTATCTCAGTATCTCGTCCACGAGGCTTATCTCACGCTCCGAGAAGCGCTCCTTCGCCGGTGGGAAGTCTTCAGCCTTCTTACCGAAGCTCCACGCTAGTACAGCCAGTGCTGCCTCGAACTTCGCCCTGAAGGCGTTATCGAGGTCGCTCAGGAAGCCCCCGCATTCGCCTTCGAGGTAGCGGGAGTATGCATCAAGAACCTGCTTCCAGAGACCCTTCCTCGTCTCGAAGTCCTCCACGAGTATATCCCTTCCCTGCTTCAAAACCCTTTCCGTCGCCCTCAGCAGTTTCCTAACACATCCTGGGTTCCCTTCGTTGAACACAACCATGGTACCACCTCACAGTAGCAGGGAAAGCTCCCTCTCAATTTTCTTTGCCATGTCCTCTACTGCGCTGCCGTAGCCCTCTATGAGAACCCTGACAGTTGTTTTCCCATCTTCTTCTTCAACGGACACCGCCATCTCCAGCCTGCCCTTCTTTGTGTAAGCCCTGTAGGTTGAGAGGGCTCCCTCGCTAGAGGCGTAGTAGGCCCCGAACTTGGTCAGGATGTACCTAAGGAGCTTTGAAACGACCTTCGGGTCCTCGTCGGTGGCTTTCCTTATCTCGGCCTTCTTCGGGGTCACCTTCGACCCTATGTCCTCAGGTCTCACTTCGTAAACCATTAACTTACCATCACTCGGTGGGTCGAGCTTTGATAGGAGCTCTTCCACGAATCTGGACACATCGGGAGCCTCGACTATGAAGGAGATACCCCTGATCTTTGACATTTTGGCCCGATTCGACCACTTATCAATCAGGTACTCGATGCGCTTCCTCTCGGCATCGTTCTCGTACGTGACCACGAACAGGTGCGCCACTGCCTTCACCCCATCTCTCCCTTTGAGATATGTTTGGTATATGGAGTATATAACGTTTTCGGCATTTTGGAGAAAACATCAACATCGTCAAATTTTCAATGTTGTAAAATAGTTGAGATAGGAAAATGCACGGGGAATCAGATCCTGTCAACGATACCCCTCAGTATCTCCTCGACCTTTTTAGCCACTTCAAGGAGTTCATCGTTCCCGGTCACGCTCATGGCAACCGTCGGGAGCAGGAGGTTCACGTAGGTCTTCCCTTCCTTAACGTAGACCACGAGGTTGCACGGCAGAAACGTTCCGCTGTTTATGTCTATCCCGAT
>JALVUT010000311.1 GCA_027035445.1 Thermococcus sp. | reverse complement strand
TGGGTGGGTTGGTGGTGTTGGTTTTCATGTGAAGCCTGTTGTGAGTGGTTGGCGGTTTGATAATGTGCGTGGTGTTGTTGGTGGGGGGTATGTGCCGGGTGATAGGGGTAGGGTGCTTGGTTGGGGGGATCTTGGTTTGTTTGATTCGTTGTCTTATTTGGAGGTTCAGCGTTTGGTTGATGGTGTGGGTGTGGTTGATGGTTTGTTGGCGATCTACACTAATTGGGAGCAGGAGGGTCGGGGTATAAGGGTGGAGTTTCGTCCTCCGAGTGGTTTTGTGAAGCGTAATGGTGTGGAGGGTTCGGTGAGGATGTTTTGGGAGGCGGTGTTGGCGGGTTTGAAGGCTTTAGTGTCTTTACTGCCTTACGCTCCTATTCATGTGTTGAGGAGGTTCGTGGCGTGGTTGTCGGGTACGGGCGTGGGTAAGGTTCTGCTGGATGCGTTGAGGTGATTTAAGAGATAAATATGTTATTTTGGTGGTTAGTGGTGGGGGCTGTAGTGTTTAGGTTGAGGAAGCATGCACGTAGGCCTAGTAGGTCGCTTTTGCGGAGGCTTGAGAGGCTTTCCCGTAAGAAGGTGTCGGGGCTTACGGAGAAGGATGTTGAGTTGCTGGTGAAGTATAATTTCCTTCGATCCAGGCGTGCGTTGACTTTAGACTTTAGGAGGGAGGGGCACATACCGAAGTACGTGGGAACGTGGTTGAAGCACCCAGGAAGGTACGACATACCAGGTGTTGACACACCTTCATCACCGCAGGCGGTTGAGGTGTTTGAGGAGGCGAGGAAGAGGAAGGAAAGAAGGGAGGCGAGGAAGAAGGCGTTAGGCGGGCATGGATCGAGGGCGAAGCACGGCAGTGGATTAGCGGAGATCGAGGAGTTAGGGGCACTAACGACTAACTCACGGCACGGTAAGCTATACGTCTATTCTCGGGAGGAAGCCCAGTCACTTAAGAAGCTGTATGATATTGCTAATTACCAGTCATTCATGTATATTGACGGTACCAAGGCGGGCTTCATGGGTATGGCTCCAGACAGGACTATAGCGTTCAGCATTAGGGTAGAGGGTGCCGAAGGTAATGTCTGGCCGCTTTCATTATTTGACTTACCGCTCACCAAATTAGAAGGCGGTTCGGAAGTCATCATTACGCCTTCAAGGAAGAAAAGGTATGTGAAGATAACTGTTCTTGATAAGAATAAGAAAAAACGCCTAACAATAGAAGTCCCTCAACTGCGTGCGAAGGATGTGAAGGAAATGTTAAGGCTAATAAAAGGTCTTAGTGAATTAATGTGGAAGCCGAAGTACTTGGAAATCGAGATTAATGATGCTAAGGTGCTACAACGCCTAAGAAAAGCCTTAAGGAAAGGGTACGACGTTGAGTTAAGCCCGAACGGGATAAGGGTCTACGCCGAAAACAGAAAGTATTCATTCAAGTCTGACTGGGGCATGATTGTTACTAAGTATGAGGAGGGCGAGCCAGTCTATATAGGCTCAGAGTTACTGATGCATGCTCTCCCACAGGATCCGCACGCCCAGGTGAAGATCACGGTACCTAAGGTGGAAGGTATGCCTGGCCCAGTGA
>JALVUT010000310.1 GCA_027035445.1 Thermococcus sp. | reverse complement strand
GTAGGGGGCGATGATGGCGAAGAGCAGGTAAAAGGCAACTATACCCGCGCCAAGCTTGAGCTTCCATCCCATCTCACTCACCCCGCGACACCCTCGGATCCAAGCGGACGTAAATTCCCTCCATCACAGTGGAGACTACGAAGTAGAGCGCCAGCATCACCAGGGAGACGAATATGAGGAGCTGGGGATGGAGGTAGATGTCTATGCCTTGGGGCGGTTTGTAGACGACCCTGAAAGATGCCAAAAGGAGGTAGCCATGCCCCTCACGTTGAAGATTATCTCGACGACGAAGACAGCAGTTAGAACCTCCAGCAGGTTGTAGGTTGTGTAGGTAAGGAACTGCGCCAGGGCCGTTTTCAGAACCTTCCTCCTTATCTTCCCGTCGGGGAGGCCCTTGGCCCTGTCCGCGAGAACGTGGTCTGAAATCCTCTCCTGGGCGATCAGGTTCTTGACTATGAAGGCGTACTCGAAGACTATCGCCAGAAAAACCGCGAGGACAGACCCCAGGTAGGCTAAGAGGTACGTGCCGGCGTTTACTCCGCCGTGGGTCGAAGCGTCCTGAAGTCTCATCTGGAAATCGGGGGTGTAGCCTATGTCCCAGAGGATTAAAAAGAGGATCGCCCCGATGAACCAGCTTGGAATCGCGGAGAGGAATGGCGCGAGCGCCGAAACGAGCCTCTCCGTTTTTCCTCCGTTGTAACCGGCCCTTAAGCCGAGGTAGAGACCGAGGAGCAGTATCCCCGTCTCCGCCAGGAGGAATATCGCAAACGTGTTTCTAACGTATGCCCAGGCACTTCCCCATTTTCCGAGGCCGTGCTCCATTATGTCCCAGACCTGGCGGAAGTAGGTCTTCATAGTCTCGATGAAGCCGGGCCTTATGTTCAGGCTTCTGTAGGTGAGGTACCAAGCGTACTCCTCATAGGCCATGCCGCTCTGATTGGCCCTCTCCTGGAGGCTCGGGGTCGTCTGGATAAACTTCAGCATGCTGAGGTAGGTGTCCTGGAGCTGATAGTGGGTAGTACTCCGCTGCGCCCAGGCTATAACGGTGGAGGTTATCAGAAAAGCCGTGAGGAAAAGGGCGGCGTTCCGCAGTATGATGTACAGCAGTGAGCGTCCCCCACCCATCTTTTATACCGGGGTTAAACTTTGGGGGCTAGTTTAAATACTTTACACTTGGTAAATAGAAAGGTGGAACTCGCCGGGATTAAGAACCGGGAACGTTGAGTCCGAGTTTCCTGAAGACGAGCTCCCTCTGCTCCTCCGGAACCATCGGTCTCTCAAGTTCCCTCTCGGCTCTCTCCCTGCTCATCAGCCCGTACCTTACAAGAGCCGCTATTCTGCGCTGCTCAAAGCTGTACCCGTGCTTCTCCCAGTAGAGTTCAAGAGCGGGGCCGAGAACGAGGCAGTTGGTCGTGTAGCCCGGAAGCTCCGGGAACTCGAAGGGGAGCTTTTTTAGGATTTCAAAGCGCTCCTCCTCCGTCATCATCGAAAGGAGCCTTATCTGGGTTATTCCACCGGACATCAGCCTGTACGGGTGGTGGCCGAAGGGAAGCTCGTGGCCCGTAATTATGTACCGGTAG
>JALVUT010000309.1 GCA_027035445.1 Thermococcus sp. | reverse complement strand
GTTTGGCGGGAGGGAACTCGGAAAAATCAGAGTAAGGGAACAGTTAAAGCTCCTAAAACCTATCTTCCCTATATTCATCATCACAGTGCTCCTCTGGCCGATGATCTATACACCCAGATTGCAGGGACTTCTGTTCGGTGTCTCCTTCGGCTTCCGCCTTCTCACGTTCGCCCTCTTCACGTTCCTCCTTCTGATGACTACCGCTCAACGGGATCTGATCCTCGGCTTCGTTAGGATGGGCCTCCCCTACGAATTCGGCCTAACGGTCAGCATAGCATTGAGATACATACCGACGCTGTACCTCCTGGCCGGTAGTATCATGGACGCCCAGAAGAGCAGAGGATGGGAGATGGAAAAGGGGAACATGGTAACCAGACTCAGGAGGACAACCGTTATCCTCATACCCCTCCTCATCTCATCCCTGAAAACGGCCCATGAACTCAGTATAGCCCTCGAAAGCAGGGCACTTGGCACGGGCAGGAGGAGAACGTTTCTACACGATATAAAGATGGAATCCCGCGACTATGCAGCGATAGTGGCCGTCCTGGCTCTCCTTGCGGCCGCGGTTTACGTTCGCTACGGCCTTGGGATGGGGCACGTCATCATTCATGGCTGAGCCCTAGGAGAGGTTTGACGATGGAGTCCACTGGAATTGAGTGGTCGCCGAGGACAGATACCGCGTACAGCGGTGCTTTTAAGACAGTGAGGTTGAGACGATAGTGGCCTCTATATGAGTTCGTTCTTAGAACAAGAAGGGAATCGAACAGCTCAGGGAGCAGAAAATGCTCGGTGAATTCGGTGGGGAGATTGAGTTCGTTCATCTCCAGTGTTTCATGTGTGATTATCAGGATCAGGCCCCTATCGTCGGCAATCCGCCGCACCTTAACAAGTCCCTCCGCACTTCTGTTAAGCAGCGCTGAAAACCTGGAGACAACCACAGTGGAGGTCTCCCTAACGAGGTTAAGCGCTGATGCCATCTCATCAAGGGAATAAACTCTACTGAGATATAGGTTTTCAACGTTACTGAGGGGGCCCTTTGGAGGAACTAACCCTGCTGGTCCGATGTTGTAAACCGCCTTATCAGGGGAGGTCGAGGACAGTAGGGTATATATTAGGAGGGCCTCCGAAAGCTCATCCCCAAAAAGAAGGGCGGACATGCTACCCTCGGAAAACTCCACGGGAAACGCATCAAACGGTTTGATCCCCTCCAATTGAACATCAGATGACTTTATGAAGACGGGCATCTCGATCATGGGATGTAGTCACTTATTCCTTTTATAGATTTCGAGGGGAGAACTTTTAAAGGGAGGGGGAGAGTTGAAGGGGGGATGGGAATGCTTGAATCCCTGTGGCACTTCGCTAACCAGTACTTCATAACGCCAATGTACACCCGCAGCGGGTACAACGCCATTAACACATTTTTGTACGCGTTCCTCTTCGGGCTTGGTGTCATATACTCATACAAGTATATCATCAAACCCCTGAAGATAAAGGTCGACGAGAGGCTCTTCTGGGCAGTCACGCCCATGGTCGTTTTCGGAGCCACGGTGAGGGCCTTGGTGGACGGCGGCGTCCTACCGGAAAACCCCTGGATCCTGACGCCGGGTGTGTTCTTCACTGCCTTTATTCTCATAGTGCCCGTGCTGGTGATAGACGCAAAAATGAGAACCTACCCAAGGATCACCATTGGGTGGGGCAGCATCCTGGCCCTCTGGGCGAACTACCTCCTCTTCACCCATGCAAAGAGCTGGGAACCCTACGGGCTCACCCTCCTGCACACCTTCATCAGCTGGGCCGTCGTCCTAGCGTTCTACAGGTGGAGGCCCTTTGACAGGATGTACCTCTACCCCGTCCTGGCGCATCTCTACGACATGGGGTCGACAGTGGTCGCCATCCACTTCTACAGTTACTATGAAGTTCACTGGATAGAGCACCACCTGGTGGACTGGTTCGGGGCATACGCTTACTACCCTTGGATAACGGTGATTCTGGTAGCGGTCTACTACGGTCTCAAATACCTCGTGCCGGATGAAGAAGAGAGGAGGTACTGGTACCTGGCGATATACATCCTCGGCCTCGGTCCGGCGATAAGGGACCCGGCGCAACTGGTGTTGCAGATTTAGATCAGTGTCATCCTTTCCTTATTCCCTTCCCTCTCATTTACCCTTCCGGTTTTGTGGGCTCTGTCCTTTCTGAGTCCTGCGATTCCACTGTCTATGGTGGTCCCATCTTTCCACGCCTTCCCCGTGTATCATCCTGCCCTCCTCAATCTCCCTCCTGAGGAGCTTTGCCTCGTTCTCAGCGCTGCCCACTCTGAAGACTTTCGCTATCCTCTCGACCGCTTCAAGCTTCCTGACGATGCCGTCGAGCCACGTGAAGACGTCGCCGGGGTAGACTATCAGACCGTAGACCTTCCTGAAGTGCTCTGCTATTTGAGTTGGGTGCCTTCCGCTCCGCCTCAGCTCGATTATGGTGTTGCTCACACGCTCCATGGCGTACTCGGTGCACTCCCCCTCCGGGCACATGAAAAACTCCTGGTAGAGCGTGAAGAGCCTCTCTGCGGCGTTTGGGCTGAGTTCGGGAATGATCCTCTCGAGCTCGTCCAGAATTGAGGCAAAACTCGGGGAGAAGACGTTGGCGCTGAGGCGGCCTCTAACGGCGCCCTCAAGCTCCCTCTGGAGTGTCCCGCTCAGGTATAGGTTCTCGAAGGGGAGTAGCTTGACCGCTATCCACCCGGCAGGCTTTTTGCCGAGGTTCTCGCGGACAAAGGTAGCCTCTTTCAGAAGGAGGAAGCTCATGCTCACGGCCCTTCCATAGGGCGTGACCTCGACCACCGGCTTCCGCATCCTCACGAAGCCGAACCCCTCCAGCTTCTCCAGGACCCCCTCAGCGTCCTGGTTTGCACCTAAGCATCTCCCCTGGACATCCTCTATGGCGTCGAGACGGTTGAAGACACAGGAGTGGGCTAAAACATTGTCCCCATCAAGCTCGTCGCTCCACTCGACGAAGACGGGCTCTATTGGTGCGGTCAAAAGCTTGAAGGCTACCTCATCCTCGCTGCTCTCCATCCCGGCCGAGTACTTCCGCCCGGGTTCAACTACCAGGTAAACTCTTCCCTTTTCGTGGTAGAGGGGTCTTCCGGCGCGGCCGAGCATCTGGTGGAACTCCCTGACAGAGAGCCACTTGTTGCCCATGGCAAGGCTCTCAAAGATCACCTGACTCGCGGGAAAGTCGACTCCCGCCCCAAGGGCAGCGGTTGTAACAACGACGTCGAGCATCTGGGCCTGGAACTCCATTTCGGTGAGCTTCCTCTGCCTGTAGGGCAGGCCGGAGTGGTAGGGCTTCGCCTTCAGCCCTTTACTCGTGAGGTAGGCGGCAAGCTCGTGGGTTCTTTTCCTGGAGAACGTGAAAACTATCGTCTGGCCCTTGTAGCCCTGCTTCGACTTCCTCATGGCCTCGACTCTGCAGAGAACCGCTATGTGCCGCCACTTCTCGCTCTCGTTTCTCGCTATGATGACGTGCCTCTCAAGTGCAACGGGTCTCTCGTCGTAGGGAACCAGTTTCAGCCCGAGCTCCCCCGCAAGCTCCTCGGGGTTTCCTATTGTGGCGCTCAACCCCAGAAACTGGGCGTGGGGATAGAGTGTCCTGAGCCGGGCTATCAGGCCATCCAGCCTTGGCCCGCGCTCCTCGTCATCGAGGGTGTGGATCTCGTCTACCACTATCGTCCCGACGTCCCCTATCCTCCTGCCTGCCCTGAGCAGGTAGTCTATTCCCTCGTAGGTTCCAATTATTACGTCGGCGTCTATGCCGGTGTCGACAACAACGAGCTCGTCCCTGGTCTTAATCCTGCTCATCCCAACGCGGATGGCAACCCTGAGACCGAGTTTAGAATAGCGCCGCTTGAAGTCCTCGTACTTCTGATTTGCCAGGGCAACTAGCGGGACGAGGAAGAGCATCTTCTGACCTCTCATAGCCTTCGGAACCCCTGCGAGCTCGCCGATAAGGGTCTTTCCGCTCGCCGTAGCGGAAACGACGAGAAGGTTCTCGCCTTCAAGGAGCCCATGCTTGACCGCCAGGCTCTGAACCGGGAGGAGCTCACTGATACCTTCCCCCTTCAGGACTTCTTTGAACTTCTCAGGAACGGGAAGCTCGTCCACTTTCAGCCTCCCCACCCGGACGTGCTTTGCCTTCAGCTCGTCCCACCTGGTGATCTCGGGGTGCTTCGTCGGGTCGAAGCGCGGGTCGAAGGCGTAGAGGACTTTATCTAGGTCACGGAACCTCTTTAGGAGCTTCTTTGCCTGGTCAAACATGGCCACGCTCTTGAACCTGAAGCGCAGCTCCCTCTTCAGCTCATCTTCCGCGCATCTTTCGCAGATATATTCGTCGTGGTATTTTATCCTGTTCCCCTCGGTGAGGACAGTTATCCTCCCCTCTAGGAGGCAGAGGCGGCACAGTTCGGCCTTTTCAACTCGCCTGTTCTGAAGTCTTCTCTTGAAGTAGTCCTCCCACTCCTCTGCATGAACCAGAACTATTCTCGCTCCCCTAAGGAGTCTCTCCATCTCCTTCGGATTCCTGTATTGACTGCCCTCCAGAACCTTGAAGAGCCTCCCCTCACGCATTATGAGGCGGTAAAGGGCATCGGCCTTGAGGTTCCTCATCCCGGTTAGCTTCTCGGGTTCGTTCTCGATGAAAAATGCCTCCAACTCCTCCCTCCTCCTAGCGGGCCTCACGACAAAGAGCATCCGGATCACCAGAGTTTAACCCAGTTGTCCTTGAACGCATCCAGAATGATCGTGACCTCCACCCTCTCCAAGTTCTTTCCAAAGTACTTACGTTTCAAAAGGCCCGCAAACTCCTTCACGCCAGCCGTATCATTAAAATGCGCTTTTATCATGATCTGGTTCTGCCCGGTTCTGCGGTATACAGCGCAGACGTTGTCCAAAGTGGCTATCCTTTTGAGTATTCCATCAACACTCCTATCGTCGACGGAAAGGCGAACCTCAAAGATGGCCTGAATGAATTCATCCAGAAAAGCTGGATCAACCACCGTGGAATATCCCTTGATTGCACCGAGCCTCTCTAGCTTCTCCAGCCGGTTCTTGACACTTGCGGGAGAGAGATTAACCTGCCTCCCTAACTCGGTGAGGGTTATCCTGCCCCGGCTTCTCAGTATTAGGAGTATTGCCCTGTCTTTATCATCTACCCCTGACATACACGTCACCAACTCCGTTGAAGGGGAGGTCAGCGAGTTATCCTAACCTCCCGCATAAGCTCGAGCGGCTCGGGGTGCCTCTTGAAGTACTCCCTGACTGGCTTGAGGAGGTCAATTAGGTAGTCAGCAACGGCGTTCTTGAGGTCGAGCGGGTGAAGCTTTCCTCCCGCGAAGTCCTTCCTGAGATCCTCGAAGGTCGTGTAGGTAACGTCGCCCCCGAACTTGGCCGGCCTGTGGATGGTGAATTCGGTAGGCTCCTCGCGGAAGATTATGTGCTCGGCCCAGTCAAGGACCGGGTTGTAGTTGACCTCTCTGGCGGGACAGAAGGCCTTCCTGAGCTTCCCTCTTATCTCTTCCGGTGTGTCATGGATGAAGACCGCTGAATATGGCTTGCTCTTGCTCATCTTCATCTGGGTCTTGAGCTCCTTGAACTTCTCCTCGCTCTCTATCGGCCAGACGGGCGGTTCTTGCAGGCCGAGGAGGAGGTGGTGATGAAGTGCAACCGGCTTGAGCTTCTCACCCTCCCATTCGAGTGGATGGTACTTGAGCTTCTGGGCGACCTCAATCGCTATGACGTGGGCCTTTCTCTGATCCATCCCTGCGTGGGCTATCATAACTCCCTGGTAGAATATATCCGCCACCTGCATGGCAGGGTAGATGAGTTTGGCGAAGTCTATTCCCTCACCCATCTGTCTTCCCATAATCGTGATGGAGCGCATCATTCTGGCTAGGGTAACATTCTTGGAGATATCTATGACGGTCTGCCAGTAGTCCCCCCTTTCAAGTATCTCGCTGGCCAGAACGAACTCAACCCTATCCGGATCGCCACCCATGATTTTTATGCTCTGCTTCATGCCCTCCTTAAAATAGTTGAGGGCAACCTTCTGGATAATCTCAAGGTCGCCGCCGAGTTTGTCGTTTATCCAGCTGTGCCAGTCTGCTAGGAAGATTCTGGTTTTTATTCCAGCCCTCTGGAGGTCGGCTATCTTCGCCCCCGCCATTAGGCCAGTTCCGAGGTGTATGTAACCGCTGATCTCAAACCCTATGTAGTGCTGTATCGGAACACCCACCTCCAGGAGGTGTCTGAGGTTCCCTTCTGTGAGGAGCTCTTCAGTGGGCTTCCTCTTTATGAGGCTCATCCTGCTCTCCATGTCCATGCTCACCACCTAAGCCAAAGAAGGTCTAACCCTTTAAGGGCTTTGTGGAAGTTTTTCTAGCGTGTTAAAGTTAGGATTCATAAGATTTATAACTTCTAACGTGCTAAATAAGCAGGTGATACCATGAAGAAGGTTGCTATACTAATGGCAGCCCTCGTGCTGCTGTCTCTTTTTGGTGTCTTTGCCACACCAATGGCCAGTGCTGCAACGACTGGAAAGCCAGTGATAGCGGTTGACCTTATACATGGGGAGAATCCCAAGGGGCTCCTCCCTGTGACCTACAAGAACAAAACCCTGACGGCAGGGATGCTTGAGACCCTTACACAGTACACCTTTGTTTACTTTGGGGACACCAAATATCAGGATGAGCTTGGAATAAAGGATCTTGGAACGAAGATAACCTACAGCGCCCTCAAGAATGCCAACGTTTCGATACTCGTCCTTGGCCAGCCCACCAGCCCCTTCCTTCCAGAAGAGATAAAGGCGATAAAGCAGTGGCTTGAGGAGGGAGGTCACGTCCTCTGGGTCGCCGGTGACAGCGACTATGGAAGCGGCGTCAAGACCCAGCAGTTCGTCGACAGTCTTCTTGACCAGCTTAACATGACCAACCTGCGCGTTGACCTCTGTTCTGTCGAAGACGCTGTCAGCAATGCGGGGGGGAAATCCTACCGTGTTGTCGCCTACGATGATCCTTGGAAGAACACCCCCAAGAGGGACATTCTCGTCAAGAACCTCAAGAACGGAGGAAAGATCCTTGCCCACGGCCCTGGTGTTGTTGCATGGGTTGATGGGAAGGACGGCAGTGGAAACTGGCACGTGCTTACCCCCAACACCAAACCGAGTGATACCTACACCATAGTGCACAGTAACTCGAGCTCAGATATAACCGAGAACAACGCGCCTCCTGCGAACGCATACCAGGCCGGAAGCACCGGTGAGTTCCCAATAATCGCGGCTCAGATAATCAACCTTAAGGGCAAGGCCCCAGACGTTATAATAGTAAGCGGCGAGACTCCTATAGGCGGTTACGAGCCCATGTGGGCCAGCCAGTACTACAACGTCAAACTCGACGGCCCACAGGTCATCACCAACATCTTCGAATGGAGCCTTGAGATGACCAAGAAGTCAGCTACATCGAGCGGTGGCGGGAAAGTCTGCGGTCCAGCCCTGATAGTTGGGCTGGCAGTACTTCCACTCCTACTAAAAAGGAGGAAGTGAAGGCCCTCTTCCTTTATTTTTACAGTTGAACCACAGCATTTTTTAAAGGACCTTCCTAAATTTATAGGAGGGGATTCGTCATGAAGAAGGTTATGGCCCTGTTTTTTATTCTGGTGATGGGGTTAAGCGTCGTAGCCAGCGGCTGCATCAGTGGAAGCAGTACAAGCAGCACCGCAACCCCCACCTCCAAGGGTATAACGCTGGTCATCGTAACCAGACATGATGCAACCATTCAGTACAAGGTCAAGCAGACATTCTTAAAGAGTGAGATAGCCAAGCAGTACCACATAACCAACCTCAAATTCATCGGCGTCCCTGAGGCCCTCTGGCCGCAGTACATAAAACAAGGGGCGGACGTCGGCTGGGGTGGAGGCCCCACACTCTTTGATGATATGTACAAGATGGGGTATCTCACCCCAATAACCGACCAGAAAATCCTTGCCCTCCTTGGAACAAAGATTCCGGAGAGCCTCGCAGGAATGCCCATGGTGAGAAAAGATCAGAGCGGAAAGGTTTACTGGATAGCGGCTGCCCTCTCATCCTTCGGGTTTACCGTCAACAAACAGGAGCTCAAGAAGTGGAACCTCCCATTCCCCGAGAAGTGGGAAGATCTAGCGACCCCTGCATGGGCGGTTAACCCGCCACAGTATGGGATAGCGGATCCAACGAGGAGCACCTCCAACACGAGAATCTATCAGATCATCCTTCAGGCCTTCGGTTGGGATCAGGGCTGGCGCATAATGACCCTCATAGCTGCTAACTCCAAGATATACGAGGCCAGCGACGCGGTTAGGGACGCTGTTATCAACGGTGAGATAGCCGCAGGAAACACAATCGACTTCTACGGTTACACGGCAATGAAACAGAATCCAAACTGTATATACGTTATCCCAAAGGGGGAGAGCATCATCAACGGTGACCCGATAGCCCTTCTCAAGTACGGCAAACACCCTAAAGCCGCACAGGCATTCATCTACTGGGTTCTCACCCAAGGGCAGGCTGTATGGATGAGCCCGGATATAAACAGGCTCCCGATATGGGGTGGCATCTTCAACCAGACAATAACCAAGGCGTACGCCAGTGTCCTCTTCAATGGCAAGTTCGTCGGCGAGACCTATGGGCAGGCCAGGCCTGCTCTCCTGAAGGCATATCAACTGGCCATCAGCAGTAAGGGGATACCATTTAACGACAAGGAGGCCCTCGAGACCGTCAACTCACTCCAGTACTATTTCAAGGCCACCCTCATCGACACCAACGGCCCGCTCCACCAGGCCTGGGTTGCAATAGTCAAGGCCTACAAGGACGGAAAGATAAATGAGAACCAGTTCAAACAGCTTGAGAACGAACTCACCGCACCGATCCAGTTCAAGGATCCGCTGAGCGGTCAGATGGTAACCTTCACCGAGCAGTATGCCATGAAGATAAACGACAAGATAGCCACGGATGCAAGCTTCCAGAGCCAGATCATGCAGGAGTGGAGAACCGCAGCTCAAGCGAAGTACAACAAGGTTCTCAGCGATCTCAACAGCATGAGCAGCTGATGGATGTTTTCATCTTCCCCTCAATTTTATTCATTTCGGCTCCTATTTTTTGACATGTTAACGTTTAGAATCAAGGGGCGGTTTTGGAGAGAAATGTGGTCTGAATCTCCAAATGAGCTTTTCAGAAACCTTTAAAACCCACGTCACCAAAATCCGTAGGCATAGTGTGGTACATGAAATATGAAGGAGGTCAACACAATGACGGTCAACAAGTGGGTTGAGAGATTTTTCGGAACCCCAATGCCCGATGCTGTCGTCATGACATCTTTCCTGTTCCCGCTCATTTATCTGCTGGCATTTCTAGTAATACCAGTGCTCGTGATGCTACTGACAGCTTTCGTCTACAACGGACACGTATCCCTTTTCTGGTTCAAAAGTATCTTTGGATCGCCTTATTATTTCAACCCCCTGCATCCGGAGGGATCCCTTTTAGCGACCATCCAGCAGGGCAGTCAGACGGTTTACTACCTCTCAGGCTGGGACTTTGGGGTTGTTATAAACTCAATTCTGGTGTCCCTGACCGTCATGCTCCTGACAACGATACTCGGTGTGACCTTTGCCTTTGTGATGGCCAGGTACGACTTCCCGGGGAAGAACATCATCCGCATCCTCCTCTTCGTCCCCCTCCTTGTGACCCCCTTCGTCAACGTCGTTGTTGTCAAAAAGATGTTCCTCCCTACAGGTTTGATAAACTGGATTTTTTACCAACATCTCCACCTCTTCCCCCACCCCATATGGATAGACGGCCTCGTTGGTGTCATTGTAGCTCAGTCAATAACGTACTACCCGATCGTTTACCTCAACGCTTATGCCAGCTTCATAAACATCGATCCAAGTCTCGAGGAGCAGGCGGAGAACCTTGGGAGCAGAGGGATCCACCTTTTCAGAACTGTAACCTTCCCACTTGCCCTCCCCGGAATAGCGGCTGGTGCCACCCTAGTTGGGATATTCAGCCTCGAGGATCTCGCGGCACCCATAGTGTTCCAGGGGAGTGCCATAGCCAAGAAACTCATGTCCTTTCAGATATACAGCTCTTTTGTCTCCGGGTTCGCCATTGGAAATCCCCAGATGGCAGCCCTCAGCCTCGTCATGCTCAGCCTTGCTCTGATAATGTTCCTCACCATACGCTGGTACGTCGGCATGAAACAGTATGCCATGCTGAGCAAGGGGGGAAGGTGGAAGCCGAGAGTGGCAAAGCCAAGGGGATGGCAGGCGGCAATCATATACTTCCTGGTCATACCACTCCTCCTGATCACCGTATTCCCCCAGATAGGTGTGATCCTTCTAGCGTTCTCCAGGCGGTGGTATGGAACATGGCCCGAGGGCTTCACACTGGCCAACATGAAGGCGCTACTGACCCAGCCGGACATAGTCAGAGTCATTGAAAACAGTCTCCTGTACTCAACGATAGCCATAGCCATAATCCTTCTGCTCTCGCTTACCGCTTCCTACGCCGCCGGTAGATTCAAGAAGGCCCGGCTTGCACCCGTACTGGACAGCCTAGCGACGATACCAATAGCCGTTCCGGGGATAGTCATTGCGATGAGCTATTTCTTCTTCTTCTCGACTGTCCCGCCGTTTAAGGGGACGATACTGGATCCAACCAACCTCCTAGCCTTCTTCCCGGGGGCCGCCCTGATAATGGCGTACTCTATAAGACGTCTGCCATTTGCGGCCCGTTCAATCTCCGCAGGAATTCAGCAGATTCACGTCTCGCTTGAGGAATCGGCCGTGAACCTTGGGGCTGGAAGATGGAAAGCCCTCACAAGCATACTCATGCCCCTCATACTCCTGAACCTCCTGGGAGGGGCAATGCTGAGCTTCGTCTACTGCATGAGCGAGACAAGCGTCGGTATTACCCTGGGTTCAATAAACTCCACTTGGTATCCTATAACAGCCAAGATGAAAGAACTCATTACGAGTGCAGTTGGAAGCGCAAACCTCGCTGCTGCGCTCGGTGTCTTCCTGATGCTCGTTCAGATATTTGCCATAGTGCTGGCGAACGTGATAACCAAACAGAGGTACTCCTTCATAGGCCTTACATGAGAGGTGGTTGAGATGGTTGAGGTTAAGCTTCAAAACATCGTTAAAACCTTCGGAGAGACGGTTGCCCTGAAGGGTATCAACCTTGACATAAAGCACGGTGAGCTGTTTACACTGCTTGGCCCAAGTGGATGCGGAAAGACCACGACACTGAGGATAATAGCGGGCCTAGAGTACCCCGATACTGGAAAGATATACTTTGGGGACGAGGAGGTAACGTACCTGCCCTCCCACCAGAAGGGTGCCGTCCTCGTCTTCCAGAACTACGCCCTCTGGCCGCACATGAGTGTCTCCGACAACATCGCCTATGGGTTGAAGATTAAGAAGCTGCCCAAGGATGAGGTAATGAGGAAAGTTCAGTGGGCACTAGAACTCGTTAAGCTCAAGGGCTTCGAGAACCGTTATCCGACCCAGCTTAGCGGGGGACAGCAGCAGCGCGTTGCCATAGCGAGGGCACTGGTTGTTGAGCCCAAGGTTCTGCTCCTGGACGAGCCACTCTCAAATCTCGATGCCAAACTCAGGCTTGAGATGCGTTCGGAGATAAGGAGAATTCAGAGGGAGCTTGGAATAACCGTCATTTACGTCACCCACGACCAGGAGGAGGCGATGGCAATAAGCGACAGGATAGCCGTCATGAACGTCGGAACCGTCGAACAGATCGGCACGCCGAAGGACATATACGAAAGCCCGAGAACGGAGTTCGTGGCAAGCTTCATGGGTAAGACCAACGTCATCCCGGCGAAGATCGTTGAAAGGGACGGAAACCACGTTGCAGTTGAGTTCGAGAACTTTCACCTCGATGGCCTCACGTACACCGGGGAAGGAGACAGGGTTGTCCTGGTCATAAGACCCGAGAGGATCAGGCTTAAGCCCGGGAAAAACACGGTCTCTCTGCTGGGAACGGTGGATCTCGTCGAATACTACGGCTTCTTCATTGAGGTCATCGGCCTCTTCGGGGAAACCCGTCTGATAGCGAGGACGATAAGCGACAAGGAAGTTGAGTCCCTAAGGCCGACCAAGGAGGTTACGTTCTATATCGATAGGGACGACATAATAGTCCTCCCCAAGCAGCAGCTTTAAATTCCTCTTTTCTATAATTACCTGGTGGTTCCATGCTCAAGTCAATGGAAGAGGGAAAGGTCTACGAGGTTTTGTTGGTCACCTCTTCCAACGTTACCCCCGTGGGGGTTATCCGGAAGGGGGGGACCCTGAGGTTCAAGCTCTTTCCTGGAAAGGGCTTTAAAGACATTCTAAAGAACTCAAAAGCATCAATTCAGGCAACGAACAACGTTGAGTTCATCGTACGGGCTGCCTTAAACCTCCCCCTAGAGGCCGAGTTTAAGGGGAGGGACGGGTTCAGATGGATAAAGGGACTTCCCGGTCACTATGGAAGGGTTGAGTACCAGGTCTCTAAGTGGAAGGACGAAGTGGGTGAGAGCCGCATTCTCCTCGGAACTTTCATCCCGGTGGGTAGAATACCGGGCTCACTCCCACCGATACCCCCCAGCAGGGCGGATTGTACGCTCCTGGAGATGGCCGTCCATTTCACCCGTTTTCTCCTCTCAAGAGACGCAGGAACTTCTGAGCTCATAAAAGCACTCTACTGCGAGTATACAAGATTGGGAGGGCATTCAGAGATTGCCGAATACATAGTTAAAAATCTAGGACATGATTCCAGGTAAGAAAGACGGGAAAACTTTTAACCAACGCTACCGCGCATATTATTTGGTGATACCATGGCCAAGCAGTTGCTTGTAAGCCTCGCCTTTGTAATCGGTTTTATTACCATCCTTGGGGCAGTGCCTGTGAACGCAACTCAGTACGACACCACCTACAGCCACTACCTTCAGCAACCTGCTCCAGCTGTCCCGGCTTTTACTCTGCCTGGTGGGAGCTTTAAGCTCCACGTAAAGGACGGAATAACCATCGAAAGCGTTCAGGCAGTCTCAATTCTCCACGGACCTTACAACCTTGAGATAAATGGAAAGAATGGAAACATCGTTACCGTAAGGACCCCCCCAGACATCATACCCGACACTTATTTCCTCCTGATAAAGACCAACAAGGGGACCCTTGTGCTCCCCAACGGCCTCAAGGTCTACAAGAAGTGGCCGAGGGTCCTCAAGATAGCATGGGTCAGTGATACCCACGTCACGAGCAGCTCAAAGATAGGCTTTGTCTGTGGTGTGTACTTCCAGAGGAACATCTACTCCCTTGAGAAGCTCTGCTCCGACCCGATCCCGCTCCACAGTGTCGTGGCAACCGACAGTGCCTACACGTACTGGGCCATGAGAAGGGCGGATCTTATAATAAACACCGGAGACGTCGTGGACAGTAGCAACGACCTCATAGGCTACAACATCGTCTATAACATTATGGAGAGAACTGCCGCCGATGGGCAGACGCACCTCAGCATAAAGGGAAATCACGATGATCCTCCTATCATCTACAGCCAGATTATAGGGCCCCCAGTCTTCTATGTGACGGTTGGAAAGTTTCTGATTATAGGGCTTGACACGGGTGGAGACCGCGGTTGGCCGACGATGAACGAGATAAAGTGGATGGAGAACGTCCTTAACGAGCATCAGAATTACACCCCAATAATCCTCTATCACCACCCATACTTCTTCGCCCCGCGCTGGAACTACCTCGGCGGGGTCATAACCGGTCTAAACCCAAACAACAGTAACGATTGGAAGAGGCTGGAGAACTACGTGGGGAACTACTGGAAGGGAAACCTAACGGTGGCAAGACGCTTCCTTGAAGATGTCGTCAAGTACAACATCCCTCTGACGATGAGTGGTCACATACACCACGATATGTACTGGAGGTACGTTGACGAGGAGGGCCACGTCCACTACTTCCTAACCCTGACCGCAACGGGTGCCCCCGATAAGGAGAGTAATCCCCCCAGCAGGCCCGGTTACAGCCCAACATGGTACGGCACCAACCTTGTCGTGATAAGCGAGAACGGCAGTGTCACCATGCCTCTTATCAACATCAAATTCCAGGGGGACAAGGTTAGGAGCGACTTCATGAGCATCCCCGTCCCTCAGGAGTTTATAGTGTTCCGCCACAACACCAAGTTTGGAACGGCCGCCAAGTTCATCAATGAATTCAACCACAGTGTTAGGGGTCCAATAACCTTCGTAATACCCGCAGGGGCCAAGATCGACCCACAGCATACCAACATCACCTACAGAGTCCTAGGGGAGAGACAGATAGGCAACAACACCTACCTCATGATCAACGCCACGGTTCCGAAGGGAGTTTCTCAGATAGTGATAACCAAGGGAACTGACACGGAGAAGCCTGTTCTCCAGATAGCTTACCTTCAGCCCAGCTACCCCAGGCCAGGAAAGACTTCGGTGATATACTTCACGGCCAAGGACAACCTTGGAATAAGGGATCTCTACGCACAGGTTCTTGACGAGAGTGGAAAACCTGTAACCTACGGCAAGGTGGACAGATTCCCGGCCGAAAGTGGAAGCGGAAAGCCGGACAACACCTTTTACACCGTGGAGCTTCCTCCCCTCAATCCAGGTAGATACAAGATAGAAGTGGTGGCGGTTGACTTCTATGGCAACAAAGCCGTTGTGACCAAGGAGATAAACATCAAAAGCCCAACCCCAACTCCAAGCTCCACAACCACATCCACCAGCTCCAAGAAGAGTGTCTGCGGTCCGGCCGCACTGGTGGCACTCGCTATAATCCCCCTGCTCCTCAGGAGAAGGAAGTGAATCTTCCTTTCTTTTCTTTCTTGATGGAAGGGTTTTTAAACCGTCCCCTGAACCCCACCATGGTGGTGAAGGTGAAGTTTAAGGGAAAGGCCTTTGGTAATCTCGTGAGGATTGAGTTTAACATACTAACCGTTGGCGAGCTTAAAATAGATGACATGCGAGACTTTGACGTCGGATCCATAAGGGTGGAGCTCAGGCCAACTTCATCCGGGATAAAGGTCATTGGGATATGGGAGGGTAGTGTCGAAGAGGTTGGACGTGGCATGATGAAAGCCCTCCAAGAAAGCTACAGGCTCCGTGAGAGAATACTGGCCAGGATAAAGAGCAAAACAGAGGCGATAAGGAGCACCATGAAAAACCTCGGTTTCACAGAGGACGTTCAGGGGTACGGAAGCATCATCAGGTTCACAAAGCGTGTTGGGCCTTATGAGATAGTCGTCGTTGCCTCGACCACGGACGATGTGGTTAGGGTTGAAGTCTACGGTAACGACAAGAAGATACTGAGCCCGGAGCTGGAAAGCATATTCGAAGACGTGGAAGTTGAGGAGCTTGAGATATATGATCTCGAGGATGAGAAGGAGGAGCGCCTCGTCATAAACCTGGAGATACCAAAGAACGAGGACAAACCGGAAAAGAAAATAGTGGAAGCCATACGGATGATAGAGAACATGCTGATGGCTTAGTTATCTTCCTGCTGTCTTCCTCACCTGTATTTATTCTCCAGTTGCAACTGTTTCAGCTTTGCCGTTATCCCCCTCACTGAGCACCTTTCCAGTTTTCACATCAATTTTGGCATAGTACAGAGCCTTCTCACCGGCCAGCTTTATCGTGATGTAGCCCCTGTCCTTGTAGTGGGTCAGCCTCTCGGTCTGAAGTTTGGCTTCCCCGTATCTCATCATAACCTCTTCCTTGAACGACTCCTCAACTGCCATCTCGGTGAACCTAACCTCACGCTCAAGAACCTCCCCCGTGCTACGATGAAGGACCAGCGTTCCAACCTTTGTATTACCAGCGAACTCAACCTGCCAGTTCCCGTTAAGGGAGACTCCCTTGATCGTGGCATCTCTGTCTATCCCAACTATCTCCCCCCTGGCGATCTCCTCAAGGACTTCCCTCTTGAGGGGTCTATCCCTCTCTTCCAAGAGTTTACTATCCTTGCTCAGCCTGACCGTCACCTCCTGGTGTTCGTTCTCTGCCCGGATTTCGTAGGCTTCGTCCAGCTCGTTGAGTGAGGCTATTCTGAAGCTGGGGTACTTCATCTTAAAGACCTCCCTCGCACGTTCCGGGGATACGGTCACAGAGTAATCCAAAATATCCCCTGTCGCGCCGTCTATTTTGACCTTGGCCATCCCATCCTCACTGACCGCCTCAAGCTCAAGGTACTTGTGCTCAAGAACCCTGTAGGAGTTCAGTGAAAGGTTTCTCAAAGGGAAACTCCCTTCTATTATCCCTTTTGAGTCATTAAAGGCCGTTTCAGGATGTCTGCAACGGCGATCTTCTTCCCTTTCTCCAGATTAAGAAGTGTCCCACCAGGATACAGGGAGGAGATGAGCTCATCAAGGGCTACGTCGCTTATCAGGGATTCGAGATGAACCAGCCTCCCGGTGTATGCGTTGAAGGTCAGCTCGAATGAGAAGCGAGCGGTACTACCTGTTACTCTGATCTTTCCCCCGTCCCTCCCAAGCCTAAGTTCCGAGGGTTCCTCGTTCACGGTTTTGAAAACTGCCATGCGTGCTGTTTTTAGGAAGTACTCGTCGGGAAGGGGCACAATCTCAAACGTAACCTCCCCTGTTCTAAGGTTTGCCGATGCAGTGGCGGTGTTCTTCCCAACCCCAAGGGATAACGCCGCAGTAAGCGGGATGTAAACCTTCTTCCTCTTGTGGATCGCGATCTTCCCCTCAGGAACTCCCAATTCCCTGGCCACCCTAGCTTTTAAGACGAGAACTGCCTCACTGGGGGTGAGGGGAACCCTTATCTCACGTTCGGTGGCCTTAATCGTGGAGCCATCGTTCAGGAGGGCCTTGGTCACAGCAACCTTAAGTTTCTCATCGATACTGCTCCTCAGGGCCACGTTCTCAGGGGAGAACACGATCGCCTTATCCCTCTTCCCTCCATCCTCCAGAGACCACGAGAATATGTATGCACTGGAGAGGTATAGGGAGAGGGATCTCAGTTTTATCTCACTGGATTTTATGGGATACCTATCCGAGGCAACCTTTGAGACCCTCTTAAGAAGGCCCTCCGGCGAGAACTCGTAGAGAAGGGGAGCATCCAGTTCAAAATCATTCAAAGGGTTTTCCCACTCTTTCTTTTCCTCTTTTTTCATCAGGGCCAGCTTCTCGGGGGCTTCTATCCCGTAGTTCTGAAAGAGGGAAATCAGCCTGTCTCCATCCCACGGAACTATCCTCCCGCGGTAGTCACGGGCTATGAGAACCTTTGAGTCCTTGGTAAATCCGGCGGGGGATATCATGATCCCCTTCTCGGCCCGGTGTCTATTAACGAGGTCAGCGAACACATTGATGTCCTTGGAAGAGGCGAGGCCGCGCCTGTGAATGGCTATGACAATCTTCTCCATCCCGTCAGGGGGTCCTCCCTCACGGCTACGATGTCAACCCCCCCATTCCTTCCGGTTGGCAACCCTCTCGTAGTCTTTAAAACCCATTCTGTCCAGCAATTCACCGATACCATCGATAAGTACATCCCCCGGTGCCATCATTATTAGATCTGAGTTCCACTGCATTGTACTCACCTGATAACCTAGGAAGTACCCACCTTCTATCTTCGCCCCATTTTATAAATCTCTTTCTCTTGCCTCTGTTATCACCGGGGGTGTTCAAAATAACTTTTTAACCGGCCAGTTTCAACACTTCCCTGGTGATGGGATGTTCAAGCTCAATAACTTCAGCTATCATGGAAAAACCGTTTTTCTCAGGGCAGATCTGAATTCTCCAGTCAAAGAGGGGAGGATCATAAGCGATGCGCGTTTTCGGGCTGTTCTCCCAACGATAGTTTACCTACTCGAACACGGGGCAAAGGTCGTCATCGGCACCCATCAGGGCAAACCGTACGGGGGGGATTACATGACCACTGAAGAGCACGCGAGGATTCTAAGTGGCCTCCTCAGTCAGGAGGTGGAGTACGTCGAGGACATCTTCGGGAGGTACGCCCGCGAGAGGATCAAGGGTCTGAAGCCGGGTGAGACTTTAATCCTTGAGAACCTCCGTTTCGCCGCCGAGGAGGTTATGTACAAACCGATTGAGGACTGCGAGAAGACGTTCTTCGTGAGAAAGCTCGCCCCGCTCATAGACTACGTGGTCAACGACGCCTTCGCCGCGGCGCACAGGAGCCAGCCCTCACTGGTTGGCTTCGCCCGCTTAAAGCCGATGGTAATGGGCTTTCTGATGGAGAGGGAAGTTGAAGCGCTGACGAGGGCTTACGGCGCAGAGGAGAGACCCCGCGTTTACGTCCTCGGCGGGGCTAAGGTGGACGACTCGCTCCGCGTTGCAGAGAACGTCCTGAGGGAGGAGAAGGCTGACCTCATCCTCACGGGAGGTCTCGTTGGACAGCTCTTCACGCTCGCCAAGGGCTTTGACCTAGGGGGCGCTAACATAGACCTCCTCGAAAGAAGGGGTATCATAAACCTCGTCGACTGGGCGGAGCATATACTCGACAGGTTCTACCCACGGGTTAGAACCCCCGTGGACTTCGCCGTCGACTACAAGGGCGGGCGCTTCGAGGTTGATCTGCTGGAGGATAGAAAAGAGGTATTTGACGAACGTCCTATACTGGACATCGGATCAAGAACCGTGGAGAAATACAGGGCGATACTCCGAGACGCCAGTATCATAGTTGCCAACGGTCCAATGGGTGTCTTCGAGATGGAAGAGTTCTCAGCGGGGACCTTTGAGATATTCAAGGCCATCGGAGAGAGTCCAGCATTCAGCGTGGTGGGAGGAGGCCACAGCATAGCAAGCATCTACCGGCACAACATCACCGGGATAAGCCATGTCTCCACCGGGGGTGGGGCGATGCTGAGCTTCTTCGCGGGGGAGAGGCTGCCGGTTCTTGAGGCCTTCAGGATAAGCTATGAGAGGTTCAAGGATAAGCTTAAACGGGAAGAGCCCAGAGCACCTCTCAATAATCCATAAGCACTCCGAAGATAAGCGTCACCCACCAGGCCTCGAGGAAGGCGAAGCCCACCACCGCAGTCCCGGTAAAGAGCCAGGGCGTGAAGATTGCGTAAGCGAGCAGAGTAACACCGATATGCAGTTCCAGGGAAGTTCTGTTTATCTCCCGCTCGACAATCATCCGACCCGTAGGGATCGGAAGCCAGTCGAAGAACGCTCCGGCCAGGGCAAAGATGGGCCGGTTAAGAAAATGGCCTGGATAAAGATGAGGCCAGCAAGGGCCACGCACAGCATCGTGAGGGTCTGCTCTTTATTTTTAACACCTCAGTCTATCGTCGCCTTTCTGAACTCAAGCGCCGCTATACCAGCGAGGAGCGCGGCGAGGCCCGCCAGCACGAGCCAGTCGGTGGCTATGCCGAATGCTGGGGTGACGCCTGCCAGGTAGTAGCGGGAGCCATCGACAGCATAGGTGAGCGGGTTGATCTCGGCCAGCCACTGCATCCAGTTCGGCATGGTCTTCACTGGATAGAAGGCCCCGCTGAGGAAGGTCATCGGGAGCATTATCATCATGATGACCATCTGAAATCCCTCCATACTGGTCATCTTCAGCGCTATGGCGACGCCCATGCCGGCTATTGCTATCCCAACGAGGAAACCCATGCCGAGGGCTGGAAGAACCCCTGAGACCCTCAAATTGGCCAGTGCAAAGCTTAGGGCCAGGAGTATGACGCCCTGCATCATGGCCATTATCGCACCGCCGGTTATCCTTCCGAGTATCGCCTCCGTCCTGCTCGCCGGGGCGACCAGTATCTCCTTGAGGAAGCCGAACTGCTTGTCCCAGATTATCGTTATCCCCTGCATGAAGCTCATATTGAAGACCGTCATCGCGACTATTCCCGGCACGAGGTAGGTCATATAGTCCGTGCCAAAGATTGCTGAGGCCATAGGGCTGCTGAAGACACCGCTCCAGCCCATTCCGAAGAAGATGAGCCAGATGAGCGGGTTTATGATGCTGCCCACGACCCTCGCGCGCGAGTGGGAGAACCTCTTCAGCTCGCGGTAGACCATCGTCGTGAATACCCTCATGCTCTCACCTCCGCCTCCCCCACATGCGCATCCTTGCCCTCATCTTAGCCTTCATGGCCCCCTTTTCATCTGCCTCCTCACGTATCTCCCTGCCGGTCAGGTGAAGGAAGACGTCGTTGAGCGTTGGTCGGTGGTATGTCACCTCGAGGATTTTGATCCCCTCCTGAGATGTGAGTTCAAAGAGCCTCGGCAGAGCCTCAGCAGCGTTCTCAACGTCGAGTCTCACCCTGCCGTCTGGAAGCAGCTTGCAGCCCCTGATGAAGTCCGCCTTGAGGCATTTGAGCTCCTCAGGCGCCTCGAGCTTGAGGTAGACCACGTCGTTGCCGATCAGCCTCTTCAGCTCCTCCGCCGTCCCCTCGGCAATTATCTTCCCGTGGTCCATTATCGCTATCCTGTCGGCGAGCATCTCGGCCTCGTCCATGTAATGGGTGGTGAGGAAGACCGTCATGTCGTGCTCCTCCTTCATGGTCTTTATGTAGTCCCAGATGTGGGCCCTCGTCTGTGGGTCTAGCCCTATAGTCGGCTCGTCGAGAAAGAGTATCTCCGGCTCGTGTAGGAGGGAGCGCGCTATCTCAAGCCTCCTCTGCATGCCGCCGCTGAACGTCTTTACCTGCCCCTCCCTGAAGTCCCAGAGCTCAACGAACCTCAAAAGGCGCTCTATTTTCTCGCGCAACTCGCCCCCGCCCAGGCCGTATATCCTGCCGTGGATGTACATGTTCTCATAGGCCGTCAGTTCGCTGTCGAGGCTCGGGTCCTGAAAGACGATTCCTATTTTTCTCCTCACGGCGTCTGGTTCCCTCACGACGTCGTGCCCGGCAACGGTTGCCCCACCGGAAGTGGGCTTCAGGAGAGTCGTCAGGACGTGAACCGTCGTGGTCTTTCCCGCGCCATTCGGCCCCAGGAAGGCAAAGATTTCGCCCTTCTTTACCCTGAAGGAAATACCTCTGACGGCCTCAAAGTCGCCGTACTTCTTGACGAGGTCCTCGACTTCAATCGCGTGCTCACTCATTCTCCCTCACCGCCTGTCCTAGCTTCCACTACCGAATTATTCTTCCTGAATCTTTCAACGTGCTCCTTCCGGAATACGAACCTCACGTTGTACTTTCCTTTAAACGGCAACCGTAGCGCATTGTAAATGAATGTCAAAACCGGATGCCTGATAGGGGCCTCCCGTGGCCTCAATGCGCCCGTCGGGCATGCCTCAACGCAAAGCTGACAGTTCCTGCACAGATCAGGACTTGCCATGACCGGTCTGAGGCGAACCCTCTCCCCCATCCCAAAGAGCGAGACCCTCATGGGCTTTACCACCCATATATCCTCCCCATAGGGGCACGCTGTTATGCACTCCTCGCCCCCACCGCAGAGAGGGTAATATATGAGCAGTGGGGATTCCTTCTCCATCCTCTTGTAGTACTCCCTCCAGCCAGGTGCTTCATCCATCTCCTCCACCTTCCGGGATCTCGCCAAGGAGTATAAGCCTGACCCTCTTTGTAAACCTCGCGAATTCCTCTACGAGAGCACGCTTCTGTTCATCCGTAAGCTCCTCAATGGAATCGAACACATCCTTAAGGGTCTTCCCAAGCTCTCTTCCCCCAAGTTCTGAGAATTCTTTGAAGCGGCTGAGCAGCCTCATGACTTCCAGGAGATCCTCTTCGTGCTCCATTAAGTATATCTTCCCCCTTTCCGTTGCCATGTAGAGACGTTTCTCCCGTTTCCCCCCTCCTGTAACCTCAATAAGACCAGAACGCCTTAGCGAAGCGAGTATCGGGTAAACGGTTCCGGGGCTTGGATGTGGGATTCCATACGTCTTCTCAAGCTCGGCCATTATCCCGTAACCGTGCATTGGTTTTTCAGATAACATTTTGAGTATGAGGATCTTTAAATGCCCTTTATATCCTGGTCTCTCCATACTAATCACCGATGTATCGGTCGATAGATTAACTTAAAAAGGTTGCGGTTTTCATCAAATCCTTTTTAAACCCCCTAGCATTCTTATCTAGAGGTGGTGATTCATGCTGGATATAAAGCTCATCCGGGAAACCCCCGATCTCGTTAGGGGTGACCTAATCAAGCGCGGTGAGCTTGATAAGCTCAAGTGGGTAGATGAGATCCTTGAACTCGATGCCAGATGGCGCGAGAACCTCAGGAAGATAAACCAGCTCAGGAAAGAGCGCAACCAGCTCGCGGTGCAGATAGGCAAGCGCAAAAAGGTCGGTGAGCCGATAGATGACCTCCTGAGGAGAAGCAACGAGATAGTGAAGCAGATAGAGGTTCTGAAGAGGGAAGTCGATAAACTTAAAGAGAAGATCGATTACTACCTCTGGCGTCTTCCCAATATAACCCATGAAAGCGTTCCAACTGGAAAGGACGACACAGAAAACGTCCCGATCCGGTTCTGGGGAAAGGCCAGAGTATGGGAAGGCTTCCTGGACACGTTTCTAGAGGAGAGCAGGGGAAAGATGGAGTATGAGACCCTCGAATGGAGACCGAAACTTCACGTCGACCTGCTTGAACTTTTGAGAGGCGCTGACCTCGAGAGGGCTGCAAAGGTCAGTGGTGCCCGCTTCTACTACCTCATGAACGAACTCGTCATCCTCGATCTGGCCCTTGTGAGGTTTGCACTCGACAGACTCATTGAGAAGGGCTTCACACCGGTCATACCACCTTATATGGTTCATCGCTTCGTCGAGGAAGGTGTCACGAGCTTCGATGACTTCGAGGACGTTATCTACAAGGTCGAGGATGAGAACCTTTACCTCATACCCACAGCGGAGCACCCCCTGGCTGGTCTGCACGCCAACGAAATAATCGAGGGAAAGGATCTCCCGTTGCTGTACGTCGGGTTCTCCCCATGCTTCAGGAAAGAGGCGGGAACGGCCGGAAAGGACACGAAGGGGATCTTCCGCGTTCACCAGTTCCACAAGGTTGAGCAGTTCGTCTATTCCCGGCCGGAAGAGAGCTGGGAGTGGCACGAGAAGATCATAGCTAACGCAGAGGAAATATTCCAGGCACTGGAGATCCCCTACCGCATCGTCAACATCTGCACCGGCGACCTCGGCTACGTCGCTGCCAAGAAGTATGACATCGAGGCCTGGATGGCTGGACAGGGTAAGTTCAGGGAGGTTGTGAGTGCGAGCAACTGCACTGGCTGGCAGGCGAGACGCTTGAACATCCGCTACCGCGACAAGACCCACGAGAAGCCGCGCTTCGTCCATACGCTCAACTCAACCGCCATAGCCACTTCGAGGGCAATAGTGGCAATCCTCGAGAACTTCCAGACGGAAGAAGGTGTTATAAAGCTCCCCAAGGCCCTCTGGAAGTACACCGGCTTCAAGGAGATACTGCCGGCGGACATGAAAGAGGAGTGCTGTGTCAGGTGATCTCCGGAGCTCGTTCATACCCCCTCTTTTCAGCCTTTTGGGATTTCGCTCCTGTAACCCCACCGAAGCTACCGTGAAATCCCCATGTAACTCTTTAGTAACCTTCTGTTAATATTTAACATTTCGTTACACTATTTATATGCAGATGTGACGAAGATTTTTCGGAAATTCAATCCTGGAAATTCCAGGAGTCCAAATAGCCCGATCTCCATCCAAATCCGTTGCTTTTTAATATTCGTGGGGGTAGTGGAGTTAAAGACACATTAAAGAGTGTACAGGGTTCTGGAAATCCCATGCACACTGATGTACCCTTGGATATTAAGGAATGGATGGGCCCGTACCCCAGGGATGGGGGATGTTGAGAGCTTCAAAAGAGGGGTGTAGCTCACCCCAAGATACCCTCATCCAGAGAAAACCTTATAAGATTAAACCTATCTAAGAGGAGTATAAGCAAAAGAAGGCAAAATCTGGCCCTGTTGCAATAAGACTCTAGGAGAATTGAAACGAGGGAGGCGGTTGAGGAACGCCTCCCGGACGGAAGTTGCAATAAGACTCTAGGAGAATTGAAACCAATATTTGCTTACTTTGATATTTACATTTTCGGGAGAGTTGCAATAAGACTCTAGGAGAATTGAAACTGGTGTTTTACGGGATATTTTGGTTCGTTTGTATTTGTTGCAATAAGACTCTAGGAGAATTGAAACCGGGTGATGTGTTTATAGCCAGTTCCTGGTTTCCAATGTTGCAATAAGACTCTAGGAGAATTGAAACGATATATCTCGGTGTTCTTCTCACAACAATGAGCTCGGTTGCAATAAGACTCTAGGAGAATTGAAACGAAGTGAATATACTTTTGGATACCCGTAGCTCATTTGTTGCAATAAGACTCTAGGAGAATTGAAACGCGTGAGGAAGCGGTTGTAGCATGTCAGTTCTTTTACCAGGTTGCAATAAGACTCTAGGAGAATTGAAACTTCACTTCATCCACCTCCTAATAGCTTGCCCAAAATCCGTTGCAATAAGACTCTAGGAGAATTGAAACATGAGTTCATGGGGGTCATTCCCCTAAAGCCCGAGTTGCAATAAGACTCTAGGAGAATTGAAACAGCATCGAAAAGAAATACGCTTTTGAGTCCTCATTATGTTGCAATAAGACTCTAGGAGAATTGAAACCTCATCAAACATTATTATCTCTCCGCTTGATGCATGTTGCAATAAGACTCTAGGAGAATTGAAACCAAAAAGACAGCATTAAACACCATGCCCAAGACACTGAGGTTGCAATAAGACTCTAGGAGAATTGAAACCGATTTTCATAATGTTGCCATCACTATCGTAACTTATGTTGCAATAAGACTCTAGGAGAATTGAAACTTGAACAGAAGGAACTTCTGAAGAAAAAGATTATAGAGGTTGCAATAAGACTCTAGGAGAATTGAAACGGGGCTACAACATGGACAATGTTATACAAATTTACACGTTGCAATAAGACTCTAGGAGAATTGAAACACTCTTTTTTTAGCGATTCTCACATACTCACGTTGTTTTTGTGTTGCAATAAGACTCTAGGAGAATTGAAACGATGATTTTGGCGTGACTTATATTCTGGATAAGAGTTGCAATAAGACTCTAGGAGAATTGAAACGTCTTTCAAACACAGTAGTTGGCCTCGGCATAGGCAGTTGCAATAAGACTCTAGGAGAATTGAAACCGAATTTCCCTACCCTCATGCTCTCACCCCCGCGAGCTGTTGCAATAAGACTCTAGGAGAATTGAAACTCATCTCAATGACCTTAACCCCCTCCATGCCAGCTACAGGTTGCAATAAGACTCTAGGAGAATTGAAACTTAAATAGTTTTCGCAAATATTTGTATTTAACATTTTTGTTGCAATAAGACTCTAGGAGAATTGAAACCATTTCTAAGTTCTGGTCTGAGGGCGTTGATGACTGCGTTGCAATAAGACTCTAGGAGAATTGAAACCAGATGTGCAGTACTTCTTCAGGTGTTCTGGCTTCTCCAAGTTGCAATAAGACTCTAGGAGAATTGAAACTTGGGCTTGGCATCACTCACGACCACCCCATAATCAGGTTGCAATAAGACTCTAGGAGAATTGAAACACGAATGGTTCTACGTATATGTCGTGCTTAGGCATCATGTTGCAATAAGACTCTAGGAGAATTGAAACGTGTAACTAAAGTCAGCATACTTCAAATCACTCTTGGTTGCAATAAGACTCTAGGAGAATTGAAACCCTCTTTTTCTGGATCACTTTTTTTCAGAAATTGTTGAGTTGCAATAAGACTCTAGGAGAATTGAAACAGCGGTTCCTCGATAGCCCTACTACTGCCACTGGCTTTGTTGCAATAAGACTCTAGGAGAATTGAAACGCATAACGAGTGACTTAATATTGTTGGGTGAGGGTGGTTGCAATAAGACTCTAGGAGAATTGAAACCTTACGTATCTTTCTTGTTTTATAGTACTCACTATTTAAGTTGCAATAAGACTCTAGGAGAATTGAAACAGGTATCTCAAGTACAAAGTCAATACTCATGTTGTTCAAGTTGCAATAAGACTCTAGGAGAATTGAAACATAGAGGAAGCACTATTTGGAGATGATTGAACACGTTAAGTTGCAATAAGACTCTAGGAGAATTGAAACAGTCGGTGGTGAGGACGTGGATGTTAGGTTCTTCTGTTGCAATAAGACTCTAGGAGAATTGAAACAGTCGGTGGTGAGGACGTGGATGTTAGGTTCTTCTGTTGCAATAAGACTCTAGGAGAATTGAAACTTTGTCGTACTTTCTTCTGAGTTCTTTGATGAAGGTCTGGTTGCAATAAGACTCTAGGAGAATTGAAACCGGTATGATGTGTTACCCCACACTTTCAATGTAGCCTGTTGCAATAAGACTCTAGGAGAATTGAAACATAACTCTGAGATCCTCCCTCACATTGGAATGTATCAGTGTTGCAATAAGACTCTAGGAGAATTGAAACACAACACAAGAAACAACACAGGAAACAACACAGACAACGTTGCAATAAGACTCTAGGAGAATTGAAACCCGTTAGCGGACGTTACTGTCCTAACCCTCCAATTGCGTTGCAATAAGACTCTAGGAGAATTGGGAGTCAGAAACCGCCGCTCTCCCTCACCTTTCTCCTCACATTAGGGTCCCGGTCGGCAATAGTTTTAAGGGCCTCCTCAAAGCCCATCCAGTCCGGGACGTTCTCGCTGATGTAGATGCCTGTCCTCCCTATCGTGTCCCTCCTCGTGAGGACATGAACGCGCTCGGTGACTATATCGATGTCCACACCGAGAAGCTTCGCCACCTCACTCTCCCGTCCAATGACCTCCCTCTCAACGTGCCCCCTTTCGGTAGGTAGTATGAGGATAAGCTTCTTGTTGACACCAGGAACGCGCTTCTCCCCTTTTATGCCCTCAACGTCCACCACCCCACCCCAGAGGTAAAACTCAAGCTCACGGTCACTGGGTTTTATCAGCGGAAAGGTAACCGTCGTTTCCTCGTCTACCTCAATAACGCCCTTTATAAGTTGCCATGGGGTCGCCATCATGATCTTCCTACGAACCACAAGCCCTTCCAGCGCTAGTTCGACTAGGTAACTTGGAACGTGGTACGGGATGAAGACATCGATGTCGCTGTCCCTCCTCACGTCGCCCCTAGCAACACTTCCATAGAGCAGGGGGTCAAATTTCACCAGCCTCTCCATTATTTGGAGTGCCTTCTCCCGCTTCTCCTGGAGGTACCGCCAGTGCTCTGGGGAGTAGACAACCTCCCTCTCATCCCATATCTTGACAACCTTTTCCCTCGGCATCAATCTTCACTCGTACTTAAACTTTTAAATCCCTACCGATAGCGTTTTATATGGATCTAACAAGTTCAGGATGGTGAAAGAAATGCCGGTACTTGGATTTAACATAACGAAGATCGAAATGAACAAAGAGGGTATGGGTACCGTCTCCGGGCAGGTTGAAGTCCGGCTCTCCCCTAGGGTCACTGACATGAGACTCGGCGAGATACGTACCCCCACAGGGAAAATGAACGGTATTGAGGTCGTTTTCAGGTACGAGGTAGAGTACAACCCACGAATAGCAGTAGGGGCGATAGAGGGGATTATCCTATACGTACCCCCACAAAAGGACAAGATAGACGAGATACTGAATCTCTGGGATGATGAGAAGAAGATGGAATCCTTTACCTTTGCGGAGATCGTCAACTTCATAACAAAGGAAGTCTCGCCACTGCTCATGGTTATCTCCAAAGAAATGCGTCTTCCGTATCATGTCCCGATTCCAAGGGTTGAGGTCAAGCAACAACCTTGACCTCTACGGACTTCATAATTTCTCTGGAAGCACCACGTTTTCCCTTCACATCATCGATGGCACATCAGTCGTAAATCCCCTCAGCCCTGTGGAGCAGTTCTATGATTCCCTCTATATCAGTGATCGTTAGAAGGGCTTTTTTGGCTATATCCAGGGCACGCGACTCATTTCCCCGCGAAAGGTAGTATTCTATAAGCTCTATCTCCTCCAAGATCTCCTCGTCGTTCCTGTCCGAGGCGAACTTCTTGAGCATGGCAAGGCGTATTCTTGTTTTGGGACTAAGACCTGTGAGCACCTCAAGGGCCTTTTTATATGCTTCGATACCCTCCTCAATTTTACCAATGCCTATAAGTGCCTCGCTGAGCTCAACCAGCTTTTTGGAAGCACTCTCCTCGTCCCCAGCGG
>JALVUT010000308.1 GCA_027035445.1 Thermococcus sp. | reverse complement strand
GCTGGTGTCATCATACATCAGGCCCGAAACCGCTCCTCATCGGGGACGTACAATGATGGTGACGTTCCAAGGCCGGGCTCAATACCTCCTCACATAGCTTTTTTCTGCGATTATCCTTCCCCCCTCAAGCTTCATGACGTCAATCCTCTCGAAACCGACGGTCTCCCTTTTGTACGCAATTAAATAATCAATGAATTCTTTAATTGCATACCTGGCTATGGAGTCCTTGATGTACTTCTGCTCATATAGAAGGACGAGTTTATCTCCGTTCTCTTTGAGCCAGGAGTAGAGCCTCTCCCTTTCACCCTTTGGCCTTGATAGAGGGTTCATTATCAGGTACGCATCGAAGTGCCCTCCTTCGAAGGGTGAGCCTATGTATGCCTCACCATTCACCTGAAACGGGAGGTACTCAACAAGGAGCCTTTTCCCCCGCCCGATCCATGCGTTAAGGTATATTCTGGCGAGTCTTCTGGCGTCCCCGGTTAGTAGAACCCTTCCCCCCTCGAGTTCCGCAATTTTCTTCAACATAGGCACCACAAGAGAATTTTTACTTACTGGTTAAAATCCTTTCTCAGATTTTCGGCGGTTTAAGAACCACTAAAGTATTTATTTCGGGCTGGGTTATAAGTTCAGAAAATTCCAGGGGTGTACCTATGAAGAAATGGTTGACCATCTTTTTGGTGGGCCTTGTGGCCCTTAGTATCGTGGCAAGTGGGTGCATAAGCGGGGGCAACACCTCAAAAGCTAGCAGCACCGCGACTCCTGCAAAAACAAGCAGTACTATGGCTCCTACGAAGATAAACATTCTGTACATATACGGGCTCCTTTAGCGACCCTGCAAAGGGTAAACAGGCCGCTCAGGCTCAGCTACAGCAGGGAGCATGGGTCGTCTACCAGGTTGCTGGAGGAACTGGACTTGGCGTTTTTGAGGCAGTTGGGGACTATTTGAAGGCGAACAACAGGAAAATGGGCCCCCGTTTGCCATCGGTGTTGACTCCGCTCAGGACTGGATTAAGCCAGGGGTTATAATCGCGAGCATGATGAAACGTGTTGATGTCGGTGTTTACAACGCCGTTAAAGCGGCAGAGGAGAACCAGTTCAAGGGTGGGGTCGTTGAGCTGGGCCTCAAAGATGGCGGCGTCAAGCTCAGCACCCTCCAGGACGTTAAGGAGATGTTCGATTCATTACCCCCGGATGTAAGGCAGAAGAAGCTCCAGGATTTGGGCTTCCAGAACGAACAGCAACTCCTTGATTACCTTAACAAGACACGGCAGCAGGTTCCATCATGGATATGGCAGGCCGTTGATCAACTGCAACAGGATATCGTCAGCGGAAAGATAGTTGTTCCAAAGGCAACCCAGAAGAGCCAGATTGAAGAGCTAAGGAAAGCCACAAGCTGGCAGCAGATGGAGAAGCTGGGGAAGGAGTGGGCGGGAAGCTCCCCCTCCCCAGAGACCTACTTCAGCAAGACTTTGAATGAGAGGCAGAACACCAAGAGGATAGCCATCGTCTTCGATGTTGGTGGCAGAGGTGACCTGAGCTTCAATGACATGGCATACTTAGGTGCCAGCAGGGCCGTCAAGGACTT
>JALVUT010000307.1 GCA_027035445.1 Thermococcus sp. | reverse complement strand
ACAGGGCAAACGTCCTGATAGCAAACCTGAACAAGATGGGCGTTCTCAACACCATCGTGACGACAAGGGATGGGGCTCACTTCGCCCGCTACGGAAGCTCCTTCGATCGGGTTCTCCTTGATGCGCCCTGCTCAAGTGCCGGGATGATACGCAAGAGATGGAAATTTCTAACCGACTGGAGGATGAGGAGGGTGCTTAGGTACATGAACATCCAGAAAAAGCTTATACTGGCCGCTTACAGGGCCCTAAAGCCGGGGGGTATCCTCGTGTATTCAACCTGCACCCTTGATCCGTTGGAGAACGAGGAGGTCGTCGACTACCTGCTCAGGAAGACCGATGCGAGGCTCGAAAAGATAGATCTACCTTTGAGAAAGAGCGATCCGGTACTTGAATGGGAGGGCAGGAGCTATTCAAGTGAGCTGAGGAAAGTGCTCCGCATTCACCCGGACGACAACGATACAGAGGCCTTCTTCGTGGCAGAGATCGTCAAACCGGAGGGAGGAGAATGAGTGACCCAATGAAAAACCCCAGGGAGGAGATAGGTAGAACCAACGATGCAGAACTCGTCAGGAAGCTTCTCATCGAGGGCTACGGCTACGCACCCGACTTGGTCTACGAGATACGAGGCAGATACCACAAGGTCTACGCGTGGAAGCCTTGCCCCCTTGATGTAAAGGGGTCTGAGCGGAAGGGGGTCTACTTCGGCAGGATAGAGAGTGACGGGATCAGGCTCAGCATCGAGGGGGCCTTCCTTGTCGGGCCGAGGGCAACGAAGAACGTGGTGGAGCTCGACGATGGGAGGGCCCTGAGGTACCTTGCTGGGGAGGACGTCGAGGTCGACCAGGCCTTCAGGGGCTGGGTGATCCTGAGGTGGCGGGACTACTACCTCGGGTC
Source organism: Thermococcus sp. (assembly GCA_027035445.1). The sequence continues at coordinate 701 of JALVUT010000307.1, read as the reverse complement.
TGGTAAGGCAGCCAACGGCCGGATCCACAATTACGTCCCCAGGGAGAGGAGGCTCAGATCACGAGCCTGAATTCCTCAACCCTTATCACACCCGTGCGGTAGAGCAGGTAAAGGGTAAGGAGGTAGACGTTGTCGGCCCATATTGGTGAGACCCGCCTTTCGAGGAGCACAACTGCGCCCGCTGTTAGCAGCCAGGCGGCTGTACCAATAATAAGGCTTCTAGCAAGCTCCTTCGGGGGAAGAATCACTGGGATGATGTCCCTGAGGTAATAGAGGGTTGCCGCAAGGAACATTGCCTGACTTATCACCGTTCCATAAACCGCCCCGATAAGGCCGAATAATGGGATAAGGATGAGGTTGAGGGTGAAGTTGGCTAAATTCGCGATTACAAGTGTGCGTACTGCCTCTCCTTCCCGTCCTATTGCCATGAGGATGTTCTGCCCTACAAAGGCTGGGAAGTAGAATAGCACTATAAGGGACATTGGACCCATAAGTTTCATTGCAGGTGCATACTTGCCTCCGAAGAGTATGGGGATGTAATAAGATATACTGGTCTGGGAGTACAGGACTATCCCCACCGCTATTAGGAGGAGGCTCTTCATCGATTCTAGAATTGGCCCCTTTAATCCGGCAAGCTGCCCCTCACTGTGTGCCTCACTTATTCTGGGGAAAAGAACCGAATTAAATGCCTGGGGGATGAA
>JALVUT010000306.1 GCA_027035445.1 Thermococcus sp. | reverse complement strand
AAGGAGGCTCTCTCTAATGGCCGGCCACAGACTCTTTGGAATGTAAACCCTTGAAACGGCTGAGCACTTCTGACCCTGATAGCCGAAGCCGCCACGAATTACGTTCGTCACAACTGCCTTCACGTCTGCAGAGCTGTGGACGAATATGAAGTCCTTCCCCCCAGTTTCGCCCACAATCCTTGGGATATTCCTGTATCTGGTGATGTTTTCGCTTATTCTCTTCCAGAGCTTGACGAAGGTTTCATGACTTCCAGTGAAGTGAAGTCCAGTGAAGTCAGGGTGGCTTAGAACAACGTCAGACCATTTGCTTGGAAACGGTACGAAGTTTATAATGCCCTCTGGGAGTCCGGCTTCCATGAGTATCTTCATTATTTCAAAGTTTGCAAATATCACCGAGCGGGAAGGTTTCCAAAGAACGACATTTCCAACCATCGCTGGTGCAGTTGGCAGGTTTCCTCCAATTGAGTAGAAGTTGAAGGGTGTAACTGCGAGTATGAATCCCTCTAGGGGACGCCAGTCAGTTCTGTTCATCTCCCCTGGCGCTTGGTCTGGCTGTTGCTCGTAGATAACTCTGATGTAGTAGGGGTTGAACCTCCAGAAATCAACAAGCTCGGCCAAGTCAATCTCTGCCTCGTAGGGGTTCTTTGAGAGGTTCATCATTATCGCTGCAATGTTTCTTTTCCTGTACTTCCCGGCAAGCAAATCTGCAGCTTTACGGAATATTGCAACCCTGTGGTACCAGTCCAGCTCGGACCAATCATCCCATGCTGAAAGGGCACATTCTATTGCCTCTTCCAGCTCTTCCTCTCCAGCTAAGTGAGCTTTTGCGAGCACAACATCATGGTCGTGTGGGGCCTTTATCTCTATAACCTCTCCGGTTTTTACCTTCTTCCCTCCAATAACTAGGGGAATTTCTTCGGTCGTTTCCTTGATCCTTTCGATTTCTCTCAGAAGCTCCTCCCTTTCCTTTGTTCCCCTGGAGTAGCTCGGTATGTTGTCCATCTCATTTTTCGGCTTCTCAACTGCCCATATCATACCTCACCACCTCATTCAATATCAAATTTAAGTCCCTGTGCGAGAGGCAGGTCCCTACTATAATTCACAGTTGCAGTCTGCCTCCTTGCGTAGAACTTCCACGCATCACCTCCCGCTTCTCTTCCGGTCCCGGTGTCTTTCTCCCCCCCGAACGCTCCGCCTATCTCCGCTCCAGCAGTGCTCGTGTTTACATTGGCTATGCCGCAGTCAGAATGGGCTAAGAAGTACCCCACTTCCCCTAAGTCGTTCGTGAATATTGCAGAAGAGAGTCCCTGTGGAACCGAGTTGTTGATTTCAAGGGCCTCCTCAATGGTGGAGTACTTGAAGACATAGAGTATTGGAGCGAATGTTTCCTCATTTACTACCCTCATATCCGGGTGCGCTTCGATTATCGTGGGCATAACGTAACAGCCCTTTAGTCCCTTTCCGCCATAGAGGATCCTGCCCCCTTCTGCAACTGCCCTCTCTATGGCTCCCTCATACTTCTTAACGGCCTCTTCGTCTATTAGAGGCCCAATCAGCGTATCCGGCTCGAGTGGATTGCCGATTTTTACGTCCTTGTATACTTTTATCAGCTTGTCCAAGAACTCGTCGTAGATTCTTTCATGCAGAATTAAGCGGCGGGTTGTTGTACATCTCTGTCCGGCAGTTGCGAGGGCTCCAAAAGCGACTCCCTTGAGCGCAATTCTCATGTCTGCCTTATCGCTGACTATAGCTGCGTTGTTCCCGCCGAGTTCGAGTATTACCCTTCCAATGCGCTTTGCAACCTTCTCATACACCTTTCTCCCTGTTGCGGTCGAGCCGGTGAAAGATATCAGCGGCAGTCTTTTGTCTTCTGCCATCCAGTTGCCGACGGTAGAACCTTTGCCGATTACAAGGAAGAATATTGGCGGAAGTCCGTGGCATTCAAGGACGCTGTTGACGATTTTAGTGGTTGCTATTGCGGTCAGAGGTGTCTTCGTTGATGGCTTCCACACAACTACATCGCCGACTGCGGCCGCTATGAACGCGTTCCACGACCACACTGCACAGGGGAAGTTAAAAGATGTAATAACACCTATCGGGCCGAGGGGATGCCACCTCTCGCAGAGAACGTGGCCTTTCCTCTCGCTCACAATCGTAAGCCCATAGAGTTGCCGCGAAAGACCGACTGCAAAGTCTGCGATGTCTATCATCTCTTGGACTTCTCCCCTGCCCTCAGTCACTATCTTTCCGACCTCAAGAGTAATCAGTCTTACTAGTGCTTCCTTTTTTGCCTTAGTTCGTCTCCAATCTCCCTGATAATCTGTCCCCTCTCCGGTGCGGGAATTTCTCTCCAGACATCAAATGATTTCTGTGCCCTTTTGATAACCATTTCATAGTCCTCTCTCCCTGCGATTGTGACTTTTGCAATCTCTTTTCCATCTATGGGAGAATGAGAGGATATTAACCCCCTCCCATCGATGGGCATCCATTCCCCATAGAAGACCCCAGAATTGACTTCTGACAATTCCAACTTGCCTAATATCTCCTTAGACATCGGGTCACCCCCTAGGCTTCTGGTCGGTATAACTATCCCCACGAGGAATTTAAACATTTTGTGTGAACAAAAGCACTTAAGTTAAACAAAAGCGCTTGACTATCACAAATCTAAGAGATCTGAGGAGAAATCTGGGAAAGGTCAGATGTACCCCCACACCCCGTATTCTCTGTAGTTTCTGACTATTGTTTTTGTTGTGGTAAATTGTTCAACGGAGTAACCTATGCCTTCTCTTCCAATTCCACTGTTTTTCATCCCTCCGAATGGGTAGTATCCGATGCCGTGTCTCGGAAACTCGTTTATGAATACTGCCCCAACTTCAAGCCTTCTTGCGACTTTCCTTGCTCTAGCATCATTTGTGCTGAAGACTGCCGCATCAAGGCCAAAGCGGGAAGAATTTGCCAGCTCGATGGCTTCGTCTTCATTTTTGACCTTGACTAAAAGCGTCAGCGGGCCAAACACATCCTCTTGGAATGCCTCTAGCTTTGGAAGTGTCTCCTTTCTGACCTCAAGGAGAACCAGCCACACGTAGTTTCCTCTGCGCTTGAATTCTGTCAGTGGCTTTGCGCCTTTTCCAATGGCATCCCGATAGAGTTCTTCAATTATCACTGCACTTTTCTCATCGATCAGCGGTCCCATTATGGCGTTTTCATCTTCGAGTGGATTTTTGGGATCAATTCCCCTGAGCCTCTCCACGAGCATGTCCTTGAGATCCTCATATATTCCTTCCTCTGCAAAGATTATCTTTATGGCATCGCATCTTTGCCCGGAGTAGCTTACCATTCCCTTGATGAGTTTTTCTACGGTTGTTTCGAGATCTGCGTCATCCAGAACTATCGCGGGGTCTTTTCCGCCGAGCTCCATGTGGTATGCCTTTATTCCCCCAGTTTTGAGAAGGTGCTCTCCAACCTCAGTGCTTCCCGTGAAGGTTATTGCCCTGATTCTCTTGTTTGCCACGACTCTATCCATGTCTTTGCCAGCTATGGTCAGAAGTGCAAAGCCCTCTCTTGGAAGCCCGGAGAGCTCGAGAACCCTTGTGAATAAGAGCGGTGCAATCGGATCAAGTGATGCAGGCTTAAGCAGAACGGCATTTCCGCTGAGCAGTGCTGGGATAACCTTTGTGGCGGATATGAAGAGAGGATAATTGTATGGACTTATGGCTAGGACTACCCCATAGGGCTCTCTCTTTACAATTCCCTCGCTTTCAAGTGTCTCTTCACTCCAGTCTCCGGGTATGTAGTCTCCCAGAAGTCTTCTTGACTCCATTGTTGTCTTTTCCAGACGTTTAATTGTTGCCATGACCTCGCCCTTGGCATTGCTCAAGGGCTTTCCAGCGTCGAGCATTAACACCTTGGTGAAATCGTTGAATGTCCCTCTCATGAGCTGGGCAGCCTTTAAAAATGCCTTTATCCTTTTTTGTCCGGGAAAGTTTCTTATAGCCTCCCTTCCTTTTGTATAGACTGTATCAATGGTCTCCTCAAGTTGTTCCCCGTTCAGTTTTGAAACCCTTGCAATAACTTCATTGTTTATTGGACTTCTGACTTCGATGAAACTCTCTCCAAAAACCCATCCTCCGGCTAAATATGTAGCGAACTCCACTACTTCATAGTCTCCCATCCTGCATATATCCTTAAAGATTTCGTGCTTCAATTCGAACATAATATATCACCCAGAGAGATACATAACTAAGGGAATATTTAAACATTTTGCGTAAACAAATGAGATTACTTTAAATAGAATTGTTTTCATAAACTCTTGACCCAACGAACTTGTAGAAGTAAATGGACGCATCATCTAAATCTATGGGAAGACCTTGGCCTGTTGTGCTTTTCCTACCTGTGAAGATTGGCTATAATAACACCAATCCCTGCCTTGGAAGGCCGAGCTCTCAAAAGGAAAATGTGAAAGGCTAGAGGGGGTAGTCAGCCCATGCGAGTTTCTTCACCTCTCGGACGAAACTTCCCTCATCATCCCTGGGAGAGTGGAGGGAAGGAGGTTAAAAAGATAGCCTGCAGTTCAACTAGTACAGGCACAGGAGGATGTCCCTATGGAACGATCTAAGAGCCTTCCAGTGACGTTCGTCCAGCTCTCCTCTCCATGAGACGCGCTCGTAGAACGTTTCAAGCTCATCGAGCAGGTACTGCAGGTACTCCCTGCGTTGTCCCTTTGAAACCCCGTTGTCCAAGAGCCTGCCCCTCAGAAACGGCATCACTTCCAACGGCCTTCCAAGGGCCGCCCAAAAGAGGCCTTCCTTCAATACCTCTCCTAAGAGTTCTCCAAAACCAAAGCTTCCCTCAGCGGAGGGTTTGGCCCTCCCCCCTTATCCTGTTTGAAACAGCTGCCTCCATGGTAGTCACCGCCGTTATAAGAAGTACGCCCCTATTTTACATTTTCGGGCAACCACTCGTCATTACGTCAGAAATTGATAAAGAAAAGGTGGATTTTTGAAGGATTGACGACTGAAGGTCCTTAAGCTCCATACAATGGCAAGCTTAAGTTTTTGCAACTTATTATGGCCTCGGAGAGGCCACTCGAAAACACTCCAATGAGACGGGAGGTTAACTCGCTGAAACCCTCGCCCTTTACGACTGGGAGGAGATCAGCCCGAGCACGTGCCAACTGCATCCGCCCCCTCAAGGCCTTTACATTTTAGTGCGGCTGGAAGCTTGAAGCCCAGAAGGCCTCAAAGGAGATCAAAGAACGAGAAGAACCAGACCCCCTTTCCTCCGCATGGTCACGATCCCCACGGCCGTCGTAGCAACCTCCAGCAGGAAGCCACATGTTAAGTCTACCGGGGATCTCGTTGTGTTCTGCCACAGCTGTTTTCGGGGCGTGAAAACAACCCAAGCAAGTAGTCAAAAGCCTTAAAAACCCTTGACAGGTTCAAGTTAAAAAGGACGCGGAGGTTCGTGGAAAATGGGAAAGTTTGAACAAAAACTTGTCAACGCGATTAAGGGATATACCTTCGATGACGTTCTTCTGATTCCTCAGCAGACAGAAGTCGAGCCGAAGGATGTGGACGTTTCGACCAGAATAACACCGAACGTAAGGCTCAATATACCGATTCTGAGTGCCGCCATGGACACCGTCACGGAGTGGGAGATGGCGGTTGCAATGGCCAGGGAAGGCGGCCTTGGCGTCATTCACAGGAACATGAGCATTGAGGAGCAGGCGAAGATGGTCAGGAAGGTCAAGCGCGCGGAGCGCTTCATCGTGGAGGAGGTCATAACCATAGGTCCGGAGGAAACGCTTGACTACGCCCTGTTTATCATGGAGAAAAACGGCATAGACGGTCTCCCTGTTGTTGATAATGGCCGGCTCGTCGGTATAATCACCAAGAAGGACATAGCCGCGAAGAGCGGAAAGCTCGTTAGGGAGGCCATGACGGGGGATCTGATAACAGTTTCTGAGAGCGTAAGGGCGGAGGATGCCGTTCAGTTGATGTTTGACCACAGGATAGATCGTCTTCCAGTTGTGGACGACTCTGGAAGGCTCGTAGGAATAATAACGATGAGTGACCTCGCGAAGAGGAGGAAGTACAGGAACGCCGTTCGCGATGAGGAGGGGGATCTAATGGTGGCTGCCGCCGTTGGTCCCTTCGACCTCAAAAGGGCAAAGGTCCTTGACAAGGCTGGGGCGGACGTTATAGTGGTCGACACGGCCCACGCCCACAACCTCAAGGCCATCAGGGCCATGAAGGAGATAAGAAGGGCCGTGGACGCAGACCTTATAGTTGGAAACATAGCCAGCCCAAAGGCTGTTGATGACCTCACATTCGCTGACGCCCTAAAGGTTGGCATCGGACCTGGCAGCATATGCACGACCAGGATAGTGGCCGGCGTCGGCGTTCCCCAGCTAACGGCCATTTCCCTGGTGGCCGACAGGGCGGCGGAGTACGGCCTTCACGTCATAGCCGATGGGGGAATACGATACTCGGGCGACATCGTCAAGGCACTCGCGACTGGAGCCGACGCGGTGATGCTGGGCTCGCTCCTTGCAGGAACCAGAGAGGCTCCGGGCAATGAGATCGTCATAAACGGGAGGCGATACAAACAGTACCGTGGAATGGGCTCCCTCGGAGCGATGATGAAGGGCGGAGCGGAGCGCTACTACCAGAAAGGCCACATGAAGACCAGGAAGTTCGTACCGGAGGGTGTTGAGGGGGTCGTCCCCTACAAGGGACGTGTAAGGGACGTACTCTACCAGCTCGTCGGCGGTCTGCGCTCGGGAATGGGCTACGTCGGTGCCGCGAACATAGGCGAGCTCAAAGGGAGGGCTGAGTTCGTGATAATCACGAACGCCGGAGTCAATGAGAGCCACCCGCACGACATCCTGATAACCAACGAGGCACCGAACTACCCGCTTGGAAAATGAGGCCGTGAGGTTTGTTTCCGCGTTACATCTTCTTTTGAGTTTATAGTCTCTCACAACAGAAGGTCAGATTCTGGCCTGTTGAGAGCACGATGTTGCCCGGGGGGTGCCCCTTTTCATTGTCCTGTCTTTGGAAGTCGGGAAAGGTTATAAGCCGAACCCCAGGAGTGGTTTTAGGCGATCACGATGACAGGGGTTGGGATAATCGGAGGGGGGGTCTCAGGCCTCACCTCCGCAATAAATCTTGCCCGGAGGGGGTACGAGGTCACGGTCATCAGTCCTTCAGTGAGGAAGAGCAACTCCTACCTCGCCCAGGCTGGGATAGCACTCTCCATTCTTGATGGGGACTCTCCCTATGTCCATTTCATCGACACCGTGAAGGCGGGCAAATACCTGAACGACGAAGAGGTTGTCTGGAACGTTGTCTCCAAGTCGGCCGAGGCCTATGATTTCCTGGCCTCCCTAGGTCTTAGGTTTGAGACCAGCGAAACCGAAGGCGGACACTCCTT
>JALVUT010000305.1 GCA_027035445.1 Thermococcus sp. | reverse complement strand
GGCAGAAGGGAGAGCGTTTTCATGATGTGATTGACGTATTTCTCAAGGAAGTCCTCAATTATTGGTGTTTCCGTCTGTATATAAACAATTGCAACGTTCTTGGGCCAGAGACCCTTTCCAAGGATTATAGTGTACTTATCAATAACCCCGCGCTCCTGAAGCTTTTTGATCCGGAAATGTATGGTAGACTCAGGCCTTTGCAGGCGTTCGGCTATGTCGGATATCGTCAGCCGGGCATCATCTTTGAGCAGTCTTAGTATAGCCCTATCAAGGTCATCAAGTTGAGACACCATCACTCCCCCACCGTGGGTATGTGTTATGTTTAACTCCGATAATATCTAGGATTTTCCCGATTATAAAGTTTGTTATATCCTCTAATGTTTTGGGTTTTGTGTAAAATCCTGGAGATGCGGGCATAACAACGGCACCGGCCTGTGTGGCTTTCACCATGTTCTGGAGGTGAACCAGGCTCAGTGGAGTCTCTCTGATGAGCAGCACAAGCTTCCTGCGCTCCTTAAGTGCAACGTCCGCCGTTCTGGTTATCAGGTTGTCAGCGTAGCCGTTTGCTATTGCCGCCAGGGTTTTCATGGAGCAGGGGGCTATTATCATAGCGTCGAATGGGTTGGAACCTGAGGCCATCGGGGCAAAGAGATCACCTTCCCTGTAGTCCGGATGGAACTCAATGCCAAGCTCGTATCTTATAACCTTCAGCCCGATGTCCGAAGCTATGGTGACGACGTCGTGTCCCAGCGCCCTGAGGGTCTCTGTCAGTCTGACACCGTAAACGACACCACTGGCCCCGGTTATCGCAACCACGGTTCTCATGTCTATCCCACATACAACTCGGATAATCTGGTTTTAACCTTTTCCACTATCCATCGGACAAAGACGGTAAGTTTTTATACCACATTGGGGCATTTGAAATGGTTGATCAGGATGGAGAGTACCTTTGAAACGATGTTGAGGAGTGCCATTGATGTTGCTAGAGCGATAAATGCCAGGGCACTCGTGATCCTAAAGGATCTGAGACCGGAGGAGATCCCTCCGGTGGACATCACGCTCGTGGTGGTCGGCTCTGTGTTCGATATAGAGGATGAGCACGTCAAGAGAGTGTCGATACCGCACAACCTTGACCTCAACAACGTTCTGAACCTGATCTCCGCGTTCCTCATGGAGCATGAACTCCTCGACGAAGGCGACTCCTTTGTCTACGCCACCGATGACCTGATCGGCATAAAGAGCGTCAAAAAAGGGATCTCTGCAATGCGTGGGTTCTTCGCTCAGAACCAGAACGTCATGCAGAGACTGCTTGAGATAACAATTGAGCTGAGTGTTGAGGGGCGTGAGGGGGCCCATGTTGGAACGGTGTTCGTGATCGGAGACACCAGAAACGTCCTCAAGCACTCCCATCAGATGATCCCCAACCCGTTCAAGGGCCACAGGATCAGTGTTCTTGACAGGAACAGTAAGGAGATAATAAAGGAGTTCGCCCAGCTTGATGGGGCCTTTGTGGTCAGCAGCACGGGAAGGATCCTTACGGCGGGGAGATACATTGAGGTCGACCCCAAGGCGATAGATCTGATGCTCCCCCCGGGTC
>JALVUT010000304.1 GCA_027035445.1 Thermococcus sp. | reverse complement strand
GATAAAATCAGACCAAAATGGGATTGAAAGAATTGTGTTTGGTGATAGATTTATTATAATGAGCCCAAGATAAAATCAGACCAAAATGGGATTGAAAGATATTGAGAGGTCTCTCTATATAAACAGGATACTTGGTGATAAAATCAGACCAAAATGGGATTGAAAGTGGTCATGGAGGTATAGGGATAGGGTATAGGTAGGTTTGATAAAATCAGACCAAAATGGGATTGAAAGTCGCAGCAGCCACAGCAGGAAGACCCGTCCCGTATTCTGAGGATAAAATCAGACCAAAATGGGATTGAAAGCCCAAAAGACATAGCAAAAGCTCTCGAAACGTACTACTTGATAAAATCAGACCAAAATGGGATTGAAAGGACGGAACACAGATACTGCAGTTGTTTTCGTATTTGATAAAATCAGACCAAAATGGGATTGAAAGTGTGCTTTTCGTCCGAGCTTTTCGTAGAGTGAAGATGTCAGGATAAAATCAGACCAAAATGGGATTGAAAGTTGACGTGAATTTACCTGAAGACCTTGACGTAATCAGAGATAAAATCAGACCAAAATGGGATTGAAAGTCACTTTAGACTCGAACTTCTGAATCACTTTGTGCCTCGGATAAAATCAGACCAAAATGGGATTGAAAGACGAGCTTTTTCCTTACGTTTCTGAACTTGCTCGCAAGCGATAAAATCAGACCAAAATGGGATTGAAAGAGTACAACGAAAACTTCGTCCGGGAGATCAAGTCAATTGATAAAATCAGACCAAAATGGGATTGAAAGGATTTTCTCAGCGTGTTTAGGCGCTCTCAGCATCAGCGTTGGATAAAATCAGACCAAAATGGGATTGAAAGCTAACCATATTAGTAATTCATTCAACTTTAAATTTCCAGATAAAATCAGACCAAAATGGGATTGAAAGTAGTATGCTGCTACTAATGCTATTACTGCAAACAATATGATAAAATCAGACCAAAATGGGATTGAAAGCTGGTATGGGGTAACACTGGTGTCACAAACTACGAGTAGATAAAATCAGACCAAAATGGGATTGAAAGCTGTATAATGCTGTTGTTAATGTTCCCGGGTCTGCAAGGATAAAATCAGACCAAAATGGGATTGAAAGAGTACTTCTGCTGCAACTCTGTTCTTTCTAATTATCTTGATAAAATCAGACCAAAATGGGATTGAAAGATTTCAAATCGGCCGCCTGAATAACTGTTTAATGCTATGATAAAATCAGACCAAAATGGGATTGAAAGTCTGTTGCACTCATGACAACTTTTTTCTTATATTGTTTGATAAAATCAGACCAAAATGGGATTGAAAGCTCTTCTTGTTGTACGTGAAGGATGGCTGCCTGTCCGGATAAAATCAGACCAAAATGGGATTGAAAGGATTATTCTCTTTTCTGGGTCGTACTCTGCTATGGATAAAATCAGACCAAAATGGGATTGAAAGGCTCTTCTTCGTTCTGAGTGGGTTGAGTGATCACTTCTGATAAAATCAGACCAAAATGGGATTGAAAGTACCGAGTAGAACCATACGCATCACCACGCACGATTTTGATAAAATCAGACCAAAATGGGATTGAAAG
>JALVUT010000303.1 GCA_027035445.1 Thermococcus sp. | reverse complement strand
CATTGGATGGATATGGTGGTCCGGGTCTGAATCAGCATCTCCCACGTTGTTCATACCACCGCCGGTTTTGTCTTCGTTGCCATCCGCCTGACCAGCGGTAATTATGAAACCATCCAGCGTGGCTTGATTTGCACCGGTCACAACGTGATAGGCGTTGTTCCCCCTGATGTCTTCCACGGATTCGGCGATATTGTTACCGTCCCCGTTGTCGTCGTTTTGGTCAATATCGCCGCTGAGAACAGTGATGTTGGTCTTCCAGTTACGTTGGTTACGGTCGGTTTCCGTGCCGTTGAAGCCGCCATACACTGCAACCCGGTACCTGAGCAGGAAGGTTGCTGTCCGCTGATCCAGCAACCCTTGCGCAACAGGATAATGCACACCGGCTGCTACCCAGATTTCATCACCGGGATTTGCCCCGGTAAGTGCAACGTGCAGCGAGCAGGTTCTCGTCCATGAAGAACAGTCGCTTCTCCCATCGGACGTTACATAACGTATGGCGGCCTGGGTATTCGTTATATGGAAGGCAAACAGTGTGCTGACGACGATGGTCCAGCAGGGCAACAGTTTTCTTCTCTTCACTGTCCTTTGTTTCATGACCGGTTTCCCCTGAAGAATTCATGTCCAATATATGGAATTCACCTTGCTATGATTGATGGATCTGTCTGTTGGTGAACAATCGCTGGCAGGAACAAGGGCAGAAAAAGGGTTTACATGCATTGGCGCTGATGTCGCAGCCAGCTATTCCCGGACGGTCACAATCGACTGCCGAAGAGCCTAGTTTTTCAGTCGAGGAAACAAGTCGAAAGGTGAAACCGACTCTTCCTCTCGACAAATTTGCAGTAGTTTGATGAGATTAGGGCAACCGGGACGAGCAAGCCTTGCGCAACCTGATCTGACGATATGTGCGGCTCATCTGGTGCTTGCTTTTGCGATTGTCCTGATTTGGTTTGCTATGGCCGTTTTCCTGTAAGGTATTGTTTGTGACGAAAAGCCGAGATTGCCAACTGGTTGCTGTGCCAAAAATGTAACATTCGTCGCGAAAAAATGCATAAGATTTACAAAACGAATGTTGACAAATCGCCTTATATCAGAGGTTCAGCATCCCCCGGGAATTGCTGTCGAGCGGCTGAAAAGTCCTGTCCGGGCAAAGCTATACAGCTATACAGGAAGGCCGTAATAGAAAAATGTTGTGCAGATCCCGACGGCTCCCATGAGCAGGAACATGATCAGGAGCTGGCGGAAGAGTTGACGGTGCCCCATGACCAGAACCAGGAGAAGCTTGACAAAGGTGTTGGACAGCGCACCCAGGACCAGGTTGAAGCTGGCCCAGTCGAGGTCGATGATTCCGGCTTTGTGAGCATTGCTGAGGGAAAAGGCAATGGCATCCGCGTCCACCAGGCCGCTGAGCACCGCCATCACCGGTAGCCACCGGTCGCCCAGGTAGACGGTGGCCAGGCGGGTCAGCGTGAGAATGGTGCTGAAGACTAGGCCGAAGGTGATGGCTGACTTGAGGCAGAATGGGTTTTCAAGCTGCATGGTGGTCCTTTCTGTTGTCAGCTCGCGGTTTGAGCGAATATACAGGAAAAAGGCCAGCAGCATGCCTGTGGCGCCCA
>JALVUT010000302.1 GCA_027035445.1 Thermococcus sp. | reverse complement strand
CCTCCCATATCGAAGCGTGTACGAGAGCCAAACTCCTCTGCAGTACCGTGTACTTCACTTCCTCCGTTACCGCACCCGGAAGAAGAATGTTCGGCTTCGCCCGCCTTCTTACCTCCTCGTGCAGTCTTCCTTCGCCCATCATCACCAGCTTGTAGCCGAGCCGGTTGAATACGTCAGTAATCAGCTCGGGTCGCTTGTGGTCGTTGAAGTTGAAGATGGAGCAGAACTGTTCCCGCTTGTTTACTCTCCTGCGTAAACAGGCGTCTGCCACCTCTCTGTCAACCCCAAGATAGCATACCTCGCAGTCAACCCCAAACTCACCAAACTGTTCCGCTGTGGTCTTGGAGATGGCCACGACCAAATCCGCCTGCTCCAAGCAGTTCAGTATTTCGTCCCACTCCTTGCGATACTGCTCGAATTCAATGCCGTACAGCTTTAACCTCGACCGCCACGGCTCTTCCCACCTGAAAAAAGGAAAATCGAGAACCATGGCAACAAAAGGTTTGCCGAACCTTTTGGACAGCCAGTAGCCGAGAGGAACAGCCATTGTGTGAGAGGCAAAGACTACGTCGCAATCGACTGGCTTCGGGAAGGTCGGATAGGGAACGAATGTCACTTCGTGCCCCAGCTTACTGATTAATTCAGCAAGCCTCCCCTCCCAGTTCTTGCTCCTCGCACCCCCGAGCCAGACGCCAACTTGCAGGACTTTCATTCCTGTATCACCGGTGCGAGCAGGTAGGTTACATTCACCCCGTCCTCATCGCCTTCCACCTTAACGGGAATGTCGTTACCAATGCTCAGCGTGAAGAAAGAGCCGGCGTTCTTGACCATCTCCTCGAACAATTCTCTGTTCACCGTGCTCTTTGCCTCCTTGTAGCTCTCTCTGCTTATAGTGAGAACAGCTTTGTCCACGTCCCCTTTCATCTCAGCGAATAAACCCTCTTCGTTGCTGTAGAAAGTAACATACTCTCCGACTTTCAGCTTGAGAAACCTCGACAGCTCTTTGCCATCCACGACAGCAGAAGACACGAACTTTAGCTTAGGAACTTTCGGCGGCTTTCTCACTGCTGTCGGCTCGATTAAGCCCATGCGGTAGGTCAGGTTCCCCGACCGGATGGTCAGCTCGGTCTGGCCCTGCCCCACGTCCAACTGGACTTGGCCCTTCATCTTCGATACGATGTCGTTCAGCTTGTTCACGTCCAGACCAAACAGTTCAAAGTCTTCGAACTTCTCGAAAGCGTCCTTGCCGATGGTTGCAGTGACCATCGCCACATTGCCCGGGTCGTTTGCAACCACCTTCATGCCACCGTCGCACATCACTCTTGCCTCATCAGTCATGGGGAGAATTGCCTTGACAAACCGCTTGAGTGCGTTTGCATCCAGAACAAGCATGGTTAACCCTCCTTGACGTGCGGGCAGTGCAGGTAGTGTTCCACCGCCTTCCTCAGGGCGTCCTTCTTGGTTCTTTCTCCCGTCAGTTCAAGCAGGCGCTTCAGCTCGTCTTCCGTCAAAACCGTCTGCACGTGCTCAATCCTCATTCAAACCACCCTCTCAAGCTTCCTAAACACGATTGAACCTTCTCTAAACATACCCAAAAGCTCTTCCTCGTTCAAC
>JALVUT010000301.1 GCA_027035445.1 Thermococcus sp. | reverse complement strand
TTACCCCGCGGTCTATTTCATCCTTTGCCACTTTCCTTAGCCTGAGTGGGAAAGCTATGTTATCATAAACCTTCATGTGTGGATAGAGGGCCCAGGTTTGAAACACCATTGCAATATCTCGCTTACGGGGCGGTAGATCCGTCACGTCTATATTGTCTATGTAAACCCTACCTTTCGTAGGTCTCTCTAGTCCTGCAATTATTCTAAGCGTTGTCGTTTTGCCACATCCTGAGGGACCTAACAATATAAAACTCCCCGTCACGAACTTTGAGATTAACATTATTTACCGCAACAGTCTTAGGAGGAAAGATCTTGGTTACATTCTTGAGCTCAACAGAGCCTACAGTTTATACCCTCTCATTACTAGAGTAGGGCTAAAAATGCTTACTTCTAACCGTAGTATCGTCATTGAATTACTATTCGTTGTACATCACTACGTTTCATTCATTTATCGAATACATTTCTTTAGTATCCCATATTTCCTGCATGAATATTCTATCATATATTTCCGTGCTCGACGTAGATGCTTTTCTTTCAGTAACGCTTATAAGCCCTCTAAGGAAACCTTATAAAGATTTCGCGTAAAAACCAACACATAAATATTATGGGGTGCTCACCTGTGCCAGAGGAGGAGGAAATACGTGAGGAGGGCCGTACTAAGTGCCCTCCCGATAAGATAATTTATGACGAATTCCGTGGAGAGTACATATGCACAGAGACAGGAGAGGTTGTTGAGGATAAGGTCATAGATCAGGGTCCTGAGTGGAGGGCCTTTACTCCGGAGGAACGCGAGAAGCGCTCACGCACCGGGTCACCACTCTCTCCCACTATACATGATGGTGGTCTCTCGACAATGATTGATTGGAGAGACCGTGACGCCTCAGGCAAGAAGCTTGAGATGAAGCGCCGTTTAGAGGTAATGCGTTGGCGTAAGTGGCAAATAAGAACAAGAATACAGAATAGCATAGATAGGAACATCACACAAGCAGCGGGTGAGCTAGAGCGCATAGCTGATCAGTTAGGCTTGCCACGTGCCGTAAAGGAACGGGCGGCCACAATTTACAGGCAAGCCGTAGAGAAAGGCGTTGTTAGGGGGCGGGCTGTCGAGTCGGTCGTTGCTGCTGCGCTTTACGCGGCATGCAGGATATTCAGGATACCGCGTACCCTTGACGAGATAGCGCAATATACGAAAACAAGTAAGAAGGAAGTGGCAAGATGCTACAGGTTGCTCGTCAGGGAGCTTAATGTAAGAATACCTATCGCGGACCCTGTAGACTTCGTTCCAAGGATAGCTGCTGCGCTTGGACTATCAGGTAAAGTGATAAAGAAGGCAATGGAAATACTTGATGAGGCAAAAAGAAGGGGCTTAACTGCTGGCAAGGATCCTGCGGGGTTAGCGGCTGCCGCCGTCTATACTGCTGCTCAGCTATATGATGAGAGAAGGACTCAGAAAGACGTAGCAAGGGTTGCCGGAGTAACAGAAGTAACTGTAAGGAACAGGTATAAGGAGTTAATACAATATCTCAGAATAAGGGTACCTGAACAGTAGGGAATATTACCAAACATTTTTAATTTAAGGAAAAAATAATGGCACCTTATTCCGCTTCTATGAAGA
>JALVUT010000300.1 GCA_027035445.1 Thermococcus sp. | reverse complement strand
TATATACTGGCTGCACAAATGGAGGTCGACGACGAAAGCCCCACAAAGGAGCGATAAGAAAACGTTATATAGCGAAACAGAGGAAAATTACCAGTTGATAAAATCAGACCAAAATGGGATTGAAAAAAGAAAGAAAGAGTTGTTGGGTATGTATCCCCAAATATGATAAAATCAGACCAAAATGGGATTGAAAAATTGAAGTCAAAAGCTGTAACTACAAAATATTTTCTGCGATAAAATCAGACCAAAATGGGATTGAAAAGATGGTTTCGAAAATCGAACCGGCTCGGCACAAACAAGATAAAATCAGACCAAAATGGGATTGAAAAGTTTCTTAATTATTCCTGCTTTATACAGCCTTCGAAGAGATAAAATCAGACCAAAATGGGATTGAAAAGATTGCTTCAACATGCTTAAACAGATTGTCGTTAAGCCGATAAAATCAGACCAAAATGGGATTGAAAACTGGTGCTGCACCAATCTTAGTTGATGATGCCGCTTTAGATAAAATCAGACCAAAATGGGATTGAAAAACACATTGTCAACGCTAACTGTAAACTATACGTCGTCGATAAAATCAGACCAAAATGGGATTGAAAATTAAGTGGATAAGAGACGGTATAACCGTAAAAGAGGAAGATAAAATCAGACCAAAATGGGATTGAAAAAGATCCTGCATAGTAAAGACAACAAGATCCGTTGTGGATAAAATCAGACCAAAATGGGATTGAAAACTCCACTCTCACCTTCGTACGCAAGCTTATACTTCTGAGATAAAATCAGACCAAAATGGGATTGAAAATTGCTTTCACCTTTTTACCGTCCACTACTAAGGTCAGGATAAAATCAGACCAAAATGGGATTGAAAAATCAAAAAGGAGAGATTAATCGAGCTAATCAGGTACGATAAAATCAGACCAAAATGGGATTGAAAAATCTGTGCTCGTTAACGGGACTCAGGTAAACTTCACGGATAAAATCAGACCAAAATGGGATTGAAAATTTGACATTATAGAAACAGAACTGAAGAACGCAAAGGAGATAAAATCAGACCAAAATGGGATTGAAAAGTATGTCAAGCAACCAGTTTTCAAGCAATCCAACTCGATAAAATCAGACCAAAATGGGATTGAAAAGAGTACGGAGATATATCGGGCTGGCAGCCTTACAGAAAGATAAAATCAGACCAAAATGGGATTGAAAACTGCTTTCTTTTCGTCGTAACCATTTTCTCTCATCCTTTTTAGATAAAATCAGACCAAAATGGGATTGAAAAATAGCATTAGTTGAAAATGAAGCTCTTGAATGCGAAAGATAAAATCAGACCAAAATGGGATTGAAAACTGAAAGACACAGTAGTCATAATAGATTGTCCTGCAGGATAAAATCAGACCAAAATGGGATTGAAAATCTGTAGTAGAGAAATTTCTTTTATCTATTTACAAGTGATAAAATCAGACCAAAATGGGATTGAAAACAACCAGCAAGCTCAGCAAAACCATCGCAGTGGTGATAGATAAAATCAGACCAAAATGGGATTGAAAATCAAGCAGTTTCTGTGTGTACGCTGCAAGCTGTGCATTGATAAAATCAGACCAAAATGGGATTGAAAAGTTTA
>JALVUT010000299.1 GCA_027035445.1 Thermococcus sp. | reverse complement strand
GTTCGGGTTCTGCTCGACGATGTACCTGACTGCTGCCTTACCGGCAAGTCTGCCCTCTGTGAATGAACCGCTTGAGAACTTGTGAGCAGAAGCTCCAGCGTTGTCACCGATTGCGAACAGTCCCTCGATCGTTGTCATTCTGTTGTAAGCACCGTTGAACGGGAATGTCTGCTTGTACTCGTTCGGTGAGATGTCCTCAGGTCCAGCCACCCAGATACCTGAACAGCCTGAGTGTGAACCCATGATGTACGGCTCTGCTGTGAATGCCTCAGACGGCTTCTCTGCGGGGTCTATGTTCAGAGCTGCCCAGAGGAGAGCCTGTGAAACGGTCATGTCCAAGAAGTCCTCCCAGGCCTCGTTGAGCAGGTGTTTCAGGTCGGCCCCTTCCTCTTTGAGCTTTGCAATTGCTTCGTCAGTTCTCATGTATATTGGACCCCTGCCAGCCTCGAGCTCAACAAGAGCCTGGTGGTTTCTCAGCGGAGTTGGTACTGGTGTTGCTGATGCGTATGGCTCGTAGTCCGCAAGGGTTTCTTTCCTCGTTATGTACTCCTCACCGTATGCGTTTGTTGCCTTACACTTGAAGAACAGGAACCAGCATCCAACTGGGCCGTATCCGTCCTTGTACCTGAACGGAATGAACCTGTGCTCCATCTGCGTCATCTCAGCTCCAGCCCAGATTGCCATTGTGTAACCGCTGCCCGTGTCGAAGATTGCGTACCAGGTCCTGCCGTGACCCTCACCAACGTTTCTCGGTCTGAAGAGCAGCGTTGCACCACCGGTAGCGATTATAACAGCTTTTGCCTTAAAGACGTAGAACTCGTCCTTTCTGACGCTGAAACCTACAGCTCCAGCAACTCTCTTCGGGTTGTTCTTGTCCATCAACAGGTGGGTTATGAACACTCTCTCGTATATGTTCTCCTCTCCAATTGCCATCTTGGTGGCTTCGGCGATGATCGGCTTGTAGGACTCACCGTGGATGAGCAGCTGCCATGGACCCTCTCTTACGTACTTGCCCTCTTCGTTCTTGAAGATCGGCAGGCCCCATTTCTCGAAGAGGTGTACGGTACCGTCGACGTGTCTGCCAATGTCGTAGACAAGGTCTTCTCTTGCAATACCCATCATGTCGGTTGTAACGTACTTTACGAAGTCTTCCGGGGTGTTCTGTCCGTACTCTGCCCTTCCTGACATTCCCATGTACGTGTTTATAGCGGAAAGACCCTGTGCTACGGCACCGCTCCTCTCAATTGCTGCCTTTTCAACAAGGGTGACTTTCAGGCCAGCAGCCTTGGCCCAGTATGCGGCCTCGTAGGCAGCACCGCATCCAGAAAATCCACCACCGAGAATTAAAATGTCCGTTTCAACGTTCTTAACATCTACCATTTATCACACCTCCATTTTTTACTTAAGAGTTGGCAACTCGCTAATGTCCAGTATGTCCGGTTCACCGACAAGCAGCTGGTCTTTCAGTTTGTCAGTGCTTGGCTCTGGCATGCCCTCATAAGGCTGGATTGAGCCCCAAGGTGTTGTTCTTATCGGGAACTTGAACCTCAGGATTTTACCGTTTCTGAACTTCACAGTCCACATAATCGCATCAGTTCCTCTCATTGGCGTACATGTTGCA
>JALVUT010000298.1 GCA_027035445.1 Thermococcus sp. | reverse complement strand
ACCACCGCCTCGCCGAGCGGGTGCTCGGAGCGCCTCTCGGCCGATGCGACCAGCTTCAGGAATTCTTTCTCGTCCATCCCGGAGGTTACCACGTCCGTAACCTCGGGCTGGCCCTTGGTCAGCGTCCCGGTCTTGTCGAAGAGGACGACCGTTGCCTTCCTCGCTATCTCCAGCACCTCGCCGTTCTTGATGAGTATCCCCATCTCAGCCCCCTTGCCCATACCGACCGTTAGGGCCGTTGGGGTCGCCAGCCCGAAGGCACAGGGGCACGCTATAACAAGGACGCTGAGGAGCGTTGTGAATGCGAACAGGGTGGGTTCTCCGGCCACGAAGTACCAGTACGCGAAGGATAGGAGTGCTATGGTAAGCACCGCTGGAATGAAGTAGGTAACTATCGTGTCGGCGAGCCTCTGTATCGGCGGCTTCGTGTTCTGCGCTTCCTCGACGAGCCTTATTATGCCCGCCAGAACCGTGTCCCTGCCCACGCGCTTCGCCTCGATTTTGAGGATGGAGTTCCTGTTTATCGTCCCTCCTATGACCTCGTCGCCCTTTTTCTTCATGTTGGGCACAGGCTCGCCGGTTATCATGGACTCGTCAATGTAGCTCTCCCCTTCCAGCACGATTCCGTCAACGGGAATCCTCTCGCCGGGCTTCACTATGACAACGTCGCCCACCTTAACCTCGCTTATCGGGACCTCGATCTCCTCCCCGTCCCTCAGGACGGTGGCCTTCTTCGCCTGAAGGCCCATGAGCTTCTTTATGGCCTCACTGGTTCTCCCCTTAGCTTTGGCCTCAAGATACCTACCCAGCAACAGAAAAGCCATCAACAGGACGCTAGCCTCGTAAAAATTGAAGTCCTTCGGAATTATCCCAATGGTCGCTAAAACACTTGCAAAATAGGCTGAGCCAATTCCAAGGGAGTACATGACCTCCATGCTCAGCGTTCTGTGCTTAAGTGAACCCCACGCCTTTCCAAATATGATGTCCCTGCCAGCGTAAAGGATAGCCGCAGTGGCCAGAATGAACTGGATTGGAAGGAGGTAGGGCACTTCCACTCCAAAGCGGTAGGCTTGCATTGAGGCAAAGAGCCCAAGCCCAATGGCCCATGCGGCGGCAAGCTTTTTCTTCATGTTCTTAAGGTGCCTCTCCCTCACCTCCCTCTCAATGTCATGGATTTCCTCCCCCTCCACTCCTATGAACTGGTAGCCGACTTCCTCGATGGCCTTCTTTATGTCATCGACTCCCACCGCATTGGGATCGTAACCCACCTTTGCACTCTCCGTCCCAAGGTTCACATTCACTTCAAAAACACCAGGCAGCTCTTTGAGGGCCGTCTCTATGGTTTTAACGCACATGGCACACGTCATGCCACCGATTTTGATGACCGCATCCTTTCTCTCCCTGATAACATTGTAGCCGACATCCTCTATGGCCGCTATGATATCCTTTAACCCGACCCTAGACTCATCGAAGCTGATATAAACGCTCTCCGAGTTCAGGTTTGCCCTTGCGTCCTTCACCCCGGGGAGCTCTTTCAGGGCGTTCTCTATGGTTTTAACGCACATGGCACACGTCATACCGGTGACTTTAAGGTTAAGCTCCATCTTTTACACCTCATTTTTACTACTCACGGGGACTTATGGGTATTATTTTTTGCAATCTGGAAAGCTCTACCGGAGAATTTTTATAGTTTGAAGCCAAAGTTTTACCTGGGGATGGGAGTGAAGGTAGACGAGCTTGATCTGAAGCTTATATACCTCCTCATGGACAACTCAAGGCTCAGCATTTCCGAGCTGGCCGAGAGGTTAGGTGTGAGCAGACCAACCGTCAAGTCACGTCTGGAAAAGCTCCAGAAGGAAGGAGTAATTCAGGGCTTCACCGTAAAGCTTAACCCTGAGTTACTGAGGGCCCGCAACATCGTCGCACTCATCGTGAAGACCGACGAACCTGAAAAGATGCGGGAACTTGAAGAGATAATTGAGATGAACCGCTTCACAAGCAGGAAGTATCTCATAAAGATAGCCGTTGAGGACATGGGGGAACTCAGAAAAGTTATCGAGGGGGCGGGCTTTGAGGTCATTGATATAATGCCAATCCTCGAAAGCATCGAGCGGAAGAGCCCGCCAAAGGTCAGAGTACCCTTCAAGTGTGACTACTGCGGTAAGGAGATAGTGGGGGAGCCCATAGTTTACAAATACAGAAACAGGGTTTACTTCTTCTGCTGTCCGACATGCTTTAGAGAGTTCAAGAGGGCGCGTGAAAACATAGAAAAGTTCAGGCTAAAGGAAGAACAGAAAATAGAGAACGCTCACAATCACTAAATCCCCTCTGCCGCTCATCTCCGAGAGCCTCTCGACCGTCCTGCCGAGCCGGGCATATCCCGCCCCGTAGTGGAAGTCAAGGGCAAGCAAAAAGGAAGCCAGAAGTGAAATGAAGGCCTTTCTCATCACCACCACCCTAATGTTCCATCGCTGGCTTTCCGGTGCGCACTATTTTAACTGCTGACTCATCCTTCCCAAGCCAGAACGACGGCGTTCTGCACACTTACAGGTTTTTTCCTCAATAGGATAGCCGTGAAGGTGTCGCCCTTCACCGGAGCCACTGTGAGGTAGTAAGACAGGAAAAGTGCGGAAATCAGAAGAATGCCAAAAACAAAAAGCCTCCTCATGCTACCGGCTCCTAAATAAATGGAAGAGGCTCGGGATTTCACTCATCATCTTCATCGCCAATTCCCATGCTCCTCTCGCAGTACTCATGCATCCCCTCCCAGCCGCTGCCCATGTACTTTTCCATTACCGGCTCCATCTCATCGTGCATCTGGGTGAAGTTGTCCCCAGTCATGTAGTTCCCCATCTCATCATGATCGTTCATCATGCCCATGTGCATGCCGGACATCATGGAACCAAAGCCTCTGCTGCTGTTAAACACTCCTGTGTGGGCCATTCCAAGGGGAACCGCTATGAGCGCTCCGATTATGAGCCCGATTAATAACGATTTCCATTCCATACCGTATCACCTTTCTGTTGTTTCACAACGATATTGGAGGGGAACGCTAATAGGCTTATTACTTGCAATGTGAAAACGGAGAGCGGTGAATCTTCCTGAAGTGAAATGATAAGTGCCATCAACAGCTGCACGAAATAGCAGTGATGAAAATGTTAAAAACTGCCAGAAAATACGACAGGTTTTCAAGGCTCTATGACCTCTTTGAAGGGCCAATGGAAATGGAAGCATTTTCAAAGTACCGGAAGATGGTGCTAAGCTTCGTCGAGGGTAAGGTCCTCGAGGTGGGTGTCGGAACTGGCAAAAACCTGCCCTACTACCCAGAGGACGTTGAGGTGACTGGTATAGACTTCAGTAGGGGAATGCTCAAAAGGGCCGAGAAGAGAAGGATAGAACTCGGTCTGGAGAACGTTGAACTCCTCCCAATGGACGTCCAAGATCTCGAATTTGATGACAATACTTTTGATACTGTAGTGAGCACTTTCGTCTTCTGCACTGTGCCCGATCCGGTTAAGGGCCTGAGGGAGGTTTACAGGGTTCTGAAGCCCGGAGGGAGGGCAATATTCCTAGAGCACATGAAGAGCGGGTCAAAGCTTCTCAACATCCCCCTCTACATGATAGAGCCGTTTATTAGAACCCTCCTCGGCAGCTCAATGCTCCGGGAAACCTGGAACAACATTGGAAAAGCGGGGTTCCGAATAGAGAAGGCAGAGAACCTGTTTTTTGACATTGTGAGACTGATAATTGCAGGGAAACCGGGTGGTAAAAACGATAGCGAGGAAGAGCCTGTTCCATGATAAAGGCAGGCTGGCGATGAGTGTGGCCGGGGTGGCCCTCTCGGTTACGCTGGTTATCGTACTCCTTGGAGTTTTACTATGGCATGACAACCCTCGGCACGAACTATATTGTGCACACCGATGCCGATCCGTGGGTCGGGCAGGAGGGAATCACGGCCTCTGGCACACATATTCTCCCCTCCCACAGAGTCTAAGTGACAAAATAAAAAAGTGTGAGATCCCCAGCACCGGTGCCAAGAAGACCGTCTATATAGTCGGCTTTGACCCCGCCAGCGGGATCGGCGGCCCCTGGGACATTGTCGGAGCACGGAAGAACTGCAGAGGGGCGAGATGGTTCTCCTTATGGGGCAGTCCGGTTCGTGGAAGACGACGTTCCTTGCCATGCTCAGCGGGCTCCTAAGGGCGACCTCCGGGAGCATAGAGCTGTACCCACCCGAAAACACCAAAGTGGCCATAGAACTGACGGGACTAACCCAGGATGCACTTGCAAGGCTCAGGCTGGAGAGGATGGGCTTCATCTTCCAGCACTCCAACCTGCTCGAGGCACTGACCGCTGTGGAGAACGTCATGATGCCCCTGCTGATCAAGGGCGTAAAAAAGGCGGAGGCCGAGAGCCTCTTGGTGGAGCTGGGCATGGAAAACAGACTTAACAGCAGGCCTTCCGAGCTTTCCGGGGGCGAGCAACAGCGCGTTGCAATAGCGAGGGTCCTGATAACCGACCCCGACATCATAATAGCCGACGAGCTCACAGCAAACCTAGGCTCTAAGAACGGAAGGGAGGTCGTAGAACTCATCCACGAGAGGGCAAAGAAAGAAGCAAGTGCGTGATAATAGTCACCCATGACCCGAGGATACTCGGCTTTGCTGACAGAATACCCTACATGGAGGACGGGAAGATGCACCGGGAGGACAGCCGGCAGGCCAAAGAGCTACTGCTTTTGATGAATAGGGGAACCAGAGAGTGCCCGTTTTATTTCCCATTTTTATCCATACACCTTTTATTTCAAACCTTTTGTTAAATACAGGTAAAATATTTTCGATTTTGTGAAAAAGGGACTGCTGGAAACCGAAAGATATATATGCATTCCTACCCAATAACGGGTAGGTGATGGGTAAAAATGGTAGGACATTATACAAAATTGGATATTCATGAGGATATTGCGGGCACAATAGGCAACACGCCCCTCGTGAGGCTGAGGAAGATGGAGAGATACTTCGACCTCAAAAACGAGCTCTACGCCAAGGTGGAGTTCTTCAACCCCGGGGGGAGCATAAAGGACAGGATCGGCAAGTACATGATCGAAGGTGCCAAGAAAGAGGGCAAAATCGTCGAAGGCGGCGTTATCGTCGAGCCCACCTCTGGCAACACCGGCGTGGGTCTCGCGCTTGTTGCGGCAGACGAGGGCTACATGACGGTCTTCACTATGCCGGACAAGATGAGCACCGAGAAGGAGCTCCTCCTTAAGGCGATGGGGGCATTCGTCATCAGGACGCCGACGGCTGTCGCGCCAGACGATCCGAACTCCTACTACAAGGTGGCCGAGGCGGTGAGGAACCTCATATGGAAGAGAGGGAGGGCGATAACGAGGGAGGAGCTCCGGGAGATAGTCGGGTACGTCCAGCGGCTCGTTGATGAGGAGAGGCTCGACGAGCTCAGGGTTATCCTTGAGGAGGAAGTGGAGGAGACCCCCTACGCATACATCCCCAACCAGTACTTCAACAAATACAACCCCCTGGCACACTACGAGACGACAGCGAGGGAGGTATGGGAGCAGACGAAGGGTGAGGTGGACTACCTCTTCGCCGGAATAGGCACCGGCGGGACGATAACCGGAATTGGGCGCTACCTCAAGGAGAGGAAGAAAGACGTGAAGATAATAGGCGTTGACCCGGTGGGCTCGATATACGGCCTCGTCAAGAAGGGAATGAGCCTTGAGGAGGCCCTCAAGAAAGCCCACCCCTACCTCGTTGAGGGCATAGGAGAAGACCTCCTTCCGGAGACCGTCGATTTAAGCCTCGTCGATGATATGGTGGTCGTCAGCGATCAGGAAGCCTTTGCAATGACGCGCTTCCTCGCGAGGAAGGAGGGAATCCTCGCGGGAGGCTCATCGGGTGCCGCCCTCTACGGGGCGGTAAAGTACCTCAAGGAGAACGGCATTGAAGGTAAGAAAGTCGTCGTGATATTCCCCGACACCGGAAGGAACTACCTCACGAAGGTCTTCAACGACGAGTGGCTCATCGCGAACGGCTTCGAGGTCGACGACGAGAAGGTTCTGGGGGTGCTGAGATGAGGTTCTCGACCAGGGCAATCCACGTCGGCGAAGAGCCGGAGGGCATGCAGCACGGCGACGTCGTATCTCCAATCCACCTCTCAACAACCTTCGCGAAGGGGAGCATAAGGGAGGTCGAGGAGGGCTACGTCTACTCAAGGAGCGGCAACCCCACGAGGGAGAGCCTTGAGAGAAAGCTGGCGGCGCTTGAGGACGCAAAGTACGGACTTGCCTTCTCTTCAGGGTTGGCGGCGGAATCCACGATACTCCTCGCTCTTCTCAGGAAGGGCGACCACGCCATAGCGTTTGACGACCTCTACGGCGGGACAAAGAGGCTCTTCAACCAGGTGATGGAACGCTTCGGCATTGAGTTCACCTACGTTGACGCGAGAGAGCCGGAGAACGTCAGGAGGGCAATAAAGGAGAACACAAGGATGGTCTGGCTTGAAACGCCCACGAACCCGCTCCTAAAGCTTGCTGACATCAAGGCGATAGCCGAGATCGTCCATAAGCGGGGCATCATGGTGGTTGTTGACAGCACCTTCGCGAGCCCCTACTTCCAGAACCCCCTTGACCTCGGGGCCGACATAGTCCTCCACAGCGTCACCAAGTACCTCGGCGGCCACTCCGACGTTGTCGGGGGAGCGGTGATGGTGAACGACGATGAGGTCTATGAGAAGCTCAAGTTCCACCAGAACGCCGTTGGAGCGATCCTTTCGCCCTTCGATTCCTGGCTGGTCATGAGGGGCATCAAAACCCTCGCCGTCAGGATGGAGAGGCACGAGAAGAACGCCATGAAGATTGCGAGGTATTTGGAGGAGCACCCGCTCGTTGAGGGGGTTTACTATCCGGGCCTGCCCTCACATCCACAGCACGGGCTCGCCAAGAGGCAGATGCGCGGCTTTGGAGGGATGCTCTCCTTCGAGCTTAAAGGCGGACTTGAGAAGGCGGTGAGGTTCGTGGAGAGCCTGAAAATATTTGCCCTCGCGGAGAGCCTCGGCGGTGTCGAGTCGCTCATAGAGCTGCCGGCAATCATGACCCACGCCTCCGTCCCCAGGGGGGAGAGGGAGAAGGTCGGCATAAGGGACTCCCTCATCAGGGTCTCGGTGGGAATAGAGGACGTCGAAGACCTCATCTAGGACCTTGAGAGGGGCTTTGAGGCGGTGAGAGCATGATACCGGGCATCGAGGAGATACGCCTCTTCCTGGAAAAGCTGGGATTCGAGGTGGACTCAATAAACGAGCTCATAGAGCAGATAGAGTACTTTGAGACCGAAGCCCCAGAAAGGGACGACATCGTGAGGGACTACCTGAGGGACGAGTGCATAGAGACGATAGTTAATGACATAGTCGCGGAAATCCTAAAGTTAAACAGGGAAAATATCAGGCTCCTTGACGTTGCAGCCGGCTCGGGATTCTTCACAGAGAGAATCAAGAGGAAGCTTGAGGAAGAAGGAATAAAAGTCGAGGTCTACGGCTTCGACATAACGCCGAGCATGATGAAGAGGCTCAAAGGG
>JALVUT010000297.1 GCA_027035445.1 Thermococcus sp. | reverse complement strand
GCTTATCTTGAGAAGGTGGCTGAATGCTTTGATAAAATCAGACCAAAATGGGATTGAAAGTGCTGTGTAGGTCGTTAAGATTTCTCTGGCTCAGGTAGATAAAATCAGACCAAAATGGGATTGAAAGCAGATCAGATGACACGTGTTCCTTATCCCTCTCTGGAAGATAAAATCAGACCAAAATGGGATTGAAAGTGATTAAAAGAGTTGCTTTGATTGCAGTAATTGCATGATAAAATCAGACCAAAATGGGATTGAAAGAGGTTCATGTTCTGCTTGATGCCCTTAAGCTCTCCAGATAAAATCAGACCAAAATGGGATTGAAAGAGGTTCATGTTCTGCTTGATGCCCTTAAGCTCTCCAGATAAAATCAGACCAAAATGGGATTGAAAGTAGTCGAGACCTATCGCTATGTCGGTTGAAACTTCCGTCGATAAAATCAGACCAAAATGGGATTGAAAGGCGGTAAGAGTCTTCTTGTAAAGTTTACCTGACATAAACGATAAAATCAGACCAAAATGGGATTGAAAGATTCCTTTTTCAATAACAATGTCGACTCTACCAAGATAAAATCAGACCAAAATGGGATTGAAAGTCGAGATCAACAGATTGTTTGTGTTCATCTCAGAGATAAAATCAGACCAAAATGGGATTGAAAGTCATACATGTATATTTTTGCTGCTGCTGCCGGTACGCGATAAAATCAGACCAAAATGGGATTGAAAGGCAGTATTTGTTTCTGTGGGTTTTGAGAGAGGAATGATAAAATCAGACCAAAATGGGATTGAAAGGACATAAATGACATTAGGGTTAAAGAGATATGGCTTAAAGATAAAATCAGACCAAAATGGGATTGAAAGGATGAACTCCCTGCGATTTAATGCGTCTCTCAGGCAGTACACCGGATAAAATCAGACCAAAATGGGATTGAAAGTTTCTCGAGGACCCTGAATGCTTCGAGCTTAACTTCACGATAAAATCAGACCAAAATGGGATTGAAAGCTCTTAGAAGACGAGAGCGGAGGGGATATAATCGTGTAGATAAAATCAGACCAAAATGGGATTGAAAGTTATCTTTTCATAGAACGAACCATATAATGAATTCATGATAAAATCAGACCAAAATGGGATTGAAAGCCAACTATTATATCAACAGTTATATTCAGCATATAAAAGATAAAATCAGACCAAAATGGGATTGAAAGACGGATGGAGATGTCGAAGTGGTCGTGCGGGGAAGAACCGATAAAATCAGACCAAAATGGGATTGAAAGACGGATGGAGATGTCGAAGTGGTCGTGCGGGGAAGAACCGATAAAATCAGACCAAAATGGGATTGAAAGCAGCTAACGGCGACGTAGTTACTGCTGCAGACCTCGGATAAAATCAGACCATAGTGGGATTGAAAGCAGTAGTCGTTCTGCTTTGGATATCCAATATTCAGTATGATAAAATCAGACCAAAATGGGATTGAAAGGAGGATGTGCAATGATAGTGAGGGAGCTCTATGTACAGATAAAATCAGACCAAAATGGGATTGAAAGGAATAAGTGTTTAATGCAATTCCTAAAACCTGTTTGGGATAAAATCAGACCAAAATGGGATTGAAAGTTAAAACCTAATTTTTTCATATACTCACTA
>JALVUT010000296.1 GCA_027035445.1 Thermococcus sp. | reverse complement strand
AAATATGGGTGAGGGTTTAAATGTTCTGCGGTTGACGTTAAATTTCAGCAGTTGTAGCACAGCATTGCGGCCTTCTTCAGGAGTATGATCCTGTAGGCCTTTCCGTTGATGATCCTGACGTTGGAGATCTTGTTGAGATGATGTATCCGCCTTCCGTCGAGCGCAATCAGATCTAGCTCGCGGAGAACCTTCATGAAGTCCTCCGGGCGGATCTTGAGCCAACTTGAGTAGTAGTCAAAGAGTTCCCTCTCCACGACACGGTAGGGCCTTCCGTCCACCTTATAAT
Source organism: Thermococcus sp. (assembly GCA_027035445.1). The sequence goes on along the minus strand of JALVUT010000296.1, from coordinate 7,336 downwards.
GGATTGCATGCTTTGGTAGCTCCTTCCTGAGGCGCCAGCGAGCGTGACGAGGTTCCTGCATCTCATAGACCGCCTCGTCCATATCCTTCTCCTCCACTATCATCTTAAGGATTATCCCAAGGATGCGGTTTATCCTATTCGGGACTCCACTAACATCACCCTTAAGAACGATCTTCCTCCTGCGGACTTTTATTCCGGCTTTTTCGAGCTCCTCGGCGATCTTGGGGGTGGTCTTCCTCTTAGTCCCGCTGGTGTCAACGATGCCCCCTATTATGAACGCTTTGGTATCAAAATCTTTACCGCTCAGAACTTCATCGGCCCAAGGGTCCAGGAGAACCACTTCGGTTATGCCTTTTTCCACTAGGAACTCGGCGGTTGAACCACCATAAGGGGTTATTCTATTCAGTGGCCCGTTGAACATCCTTCTGAACTCATCGTTGATCCATGTAACGGCCAGCTCCCTTCCCGTGAAGTACCTCCTGAGAATAGAGTAGCTCAGGTTTACCTGTAGACAGAGCCTGCCCTTCTCTCTCTGGCTGTGCCTGTCCCAATGGTACAGGTCGATTATAAAGTAGGGCCATTCTGGAAGCTTTGAGTGGAGTTCCTCCGGACCTAAGACCATTTCAAATTTGCCGGCCATACATAATGGAGCGTACGCGTAGTGTGATCCTTCAACCCGGTTTCCTTCTAAGTCCCATGCAATAAAGGTTTTTTCAGGGATGTGAAAGACGGCCCCCTTACCATTGAACACCTCCAGGGCTATCTCCTGCAGTCTATCCCTTGACTTTCGAAACCTCTTTGAAAGCGCCCCGACGCTTTTTATTCCTCTTTCGAGCAGGACTTCCCTGAAGACATCGATTAGTGTTTTCATGGCCATCAGTTGTGGCTACGGAGAGGGGTTAAAAAGATTTAGCATATCAGCATTGAACCCCTGCGTATCGGATATGGTATCCCCCGTTATTGTTGAAAAAGGAAAGCGCTAAAAGATGTAGAGGAGATATAACAGACCGGCCATTACTGCGAGAAGTATGTAGGCCACATATATGCTGTCAGAGCCCTTCATAAGTCCATGCCTGAACCATTCGGAGAATTCTAGGTAGCTACTACTCATACGATTGTACACCTCGTTCATTTTTTCATGCCAGTAGAGCTTTCCTTTGCCTTCCCTCGTTCCATAGAGCCAACTTTCCGTCACTAGGAGTATTGCCGAGTGTGCTATCGCCGGATACTCCAGATTGTGTAACCCACCACTCCAGACCCTGACGCGTCTGACCTTCCCACCCGTAAAGATCCTCACGATCACATAGACAGCAAGGCTGGAGAAGAAGACAATCATCGCTAGATACGTCGGTGAAATGCCTCCAAATCCCTTCGCCATAATAAGGAACCCACTCCTTATCCCAAGGGCTCCACCGAGGAAGCTCGTTGCCCTCTCCCCAGTGAGGCTCTCCATGGGAACGTTCATAAGCCGGAAGATGAGACTGGGAAGAATTCCAACCGCGAAGAGTATCAGGATAGAGAATGCGTAGCCGAGGTCCTCAACGGAGTAACTCCTTTTTCCTGCGGCCCTCTGGGTACCGTGGGTTACCATCTTGCTCATTGCGACTCCGGCTATTCCAGCTGTAAGTGCCACAAAGGACCCTACGAGCATCATAAGGACCTTGAACCGGGGATCAGGTATTTTAAAGCTCTGCAGGAGGCTCTCTATCCCAAGCCACTCCCCAAGAAAACCTGGGAACGGAGGGATGCCCGCGAGGCTGAGGGCGGAGGCATAACCTGCCACAACACCGATCCTGGTGAGCCTCCCGTGGACGATCTCCGGGAAGCGGCCGCTGCCGTTCTCAAGTCTCCCCGCTATGAGAAAGAGCAGTCCCTTGGCAATGCTATGCGCGAAGGCGAAGAACAGCAGGGCCAGGAACGTGAACGAGGCCAGATCCATTGCACCGTGGTTAAGGGCCACCACGGTTCCCCCGAAGAGGGCAAGCAGTATCCCATCGTTCTCCACCGTGCTGTAGCCGGGGAGTCTCTTAACGTGTTCAGTTCCTGCAGCGTAGGCTGCCCCGATGATGGCTGTCAGACCTCCAAAGAGCAGGAAAAAGGCCCCGACCCAGTCGGCTGGTTTACCAATGAGGAGCAGTCTGACCATTCCATAGAGGCCCATAAGGGTGAGAACCGCACTCAGCTGGGCCGAGAGGTTTGCCGGCGCCCTACCATGGGCATCCGGAAGCCATATGTGGAAGGGGAAGATGGCCATCTTGACCGCGAAGCCGAGGGCTGCCAGGAAGAAGGCCACGTTCCAGACCGGTGAGGGCTTCCAGGCAGAGAAGCTCGTTGAGCCGCTCCAGAGGGAGAGCAGTCCAAAACCAGCTAGGATGAAGAGGGCGCTCAGCTCACCGAAGGCAAGGAACCTGTAGGCGCCCCAACCTTCCTTCTCCTTGGCCGTTATCCCGAGGTAGCTCGCTACAGTCATAACTTCCCAACCTACCAGGAAGCCAATCGCACCTCTTGCCAGGAGAATGACCATCATGCCCGCTATTGCCATCGAGAACGCTCCTGCAAGGAGTTTTGGATAGTGATCGTCGTAGCTCACGCTGAAGAGAGATGCCGTCAGCCAGACTATGGCTGAGATCAGCATGAAGTATCGCGCGATTCCGTCGATGTTGCCGGGCTGGAATGCCAGGAGTCCAAGAAGCGCCGCCGAAAGGGCCGCACTCAGCCAGTAAGAGAGCCTGCGCGAGCCCACTGCGATGAATGAAGCGAGCACAAACCCGAGAGTTATGAGGTAGTAGAGGTTCATTCCACATCCCTCCCGGCGATTTTGAGGAGTGCCCGGGTTATCTGGACAGGCGTCGGCGGACAGCCAGCGACATAGCCGTCAACCGGAACGAAAGTCTTGACTTTCCTCCCACAGAGAGAACCGTTGGCACATGCCCCCAAAACGAGGATGCGCTTCGGCTCAGGCATCAGTTCATACGCCTCCTTCAGGATGGGTATCATATCGTCAGCCGGACAGCCGGCAACGAGGAGGACATCAGCGTGCTTCGGCGTCGGCGTGAAGAAGATTCCGAGCCTGTGGACGTCATAGTAAGGGCTGTGGAGCTGGGCCACCTCACGATTGCAGGCGTGACATGTTCCCACATCCAGAAAGAAGACGTGAAGTGAGCGTCTGAAGTCGAGGGGGTTCTTGATGTCCTCAACGTCGAGCTTTCTCCCGAAGGGAGCATCGCAGAGGCGGCAGGAGATGCATTTCTTCGGGTTGAACCTTCCGTCCTCGAGCGCGCCGAAGGGGCACTCCTCCGGGGCCTTAAGAGGAAAGCTTGGGGAAAGTTCCTCGTCACTCACCTTCTCAGGGTACCTGCTCGTTATGACGCCCTTCCTGAGCCCCCTGATTATCCACATCATTCCTCACCTCCCTGCCAGAGGTCAGCATCTGCGAAGTTAAGACCGAAGCTCTCAAGGCCGAAGGGGAAGTCCGTGAAGATGTTTCTGGTTATTCCCCTCGCGAAGGCGATGTAGTTGACCCGCGATGCACCACGGAGGCCGATCCATCTTGGTCTTTTTCCCTTGATCTCCACCAGAACTAGGACATCACCGTGCGCCGCCTCCGCGAGGCCGAGATGTATTCCCTCCCTGAGGGAAGGGTCGGACTTCACTGACTTCACGTCAACGGACTCGATTATTTCAAAGGCCCTGTCTATCTCCTCCATTCGAACCATCATCCTTGCTAGTGCATCACCATCGTTACACGTTATGGGCTCGTAGGAGTAAACCCTGTCAAAGGCCCTCACGTCCCTTGGCACTCCGGAGCCTCTTGCGGCTATTCCAACCGCATCGAGCTCAATAATGTCCTCCCTAGTAAGTCTGCACGTATTGTGGAGACGGTCGATGAGTATCTTGCTCTCGAGGAGCTCCTCCTCCAGTGTGTGGAACTCCCTCTTAACCGCCCTAAGCCTCCCAAGAACCTCCAGGTTGAGTATTCTAACCTCACCGGGCCGGTTTGCCCCAAAGCCGTAGCGGTGCCCAAGAAGCCTTGAGAGAATCCTCAGAACATCCTCCTCAAGGGCATGGAAATGCATGGTCGCAACCTTCTGCGACGCCGCCCCTGCGAGCTTGTGTATCACGTTGAAGTGGTTGTAGAGCCTCTCAAGCTCAAGGAGAACTTTCCTGACCTCCCATACTTCCTCATCGGGGTTCGCCTCGATCGCCCTGAGGAAGGCATAGGTGTATGCCATCGCGAAGTTCCCAGCTGCTCTCTCAAGAACCGCTATCGACTCCTCAATCGGACGGTTGAGCATCGCCTTCTCCAGCCCGCGCCTCTTGTAGCCATAGACCGGCCTTATCGCCACTATCCTCTCACCGTAGGTGAGTATCTCAAAGGCCCCAGCCTGACCGAGACCGCCGGCCGCTGGACCAAAGGTCAGCGGAACTGCGTTCGTTCCCGGGGGTATCCTCATGTACGGTTCGGTCTCGCCGATGAGGGCGGGCGTTATCTCCCTGTCGGGGAGGGAGTCCGTGAACTCAAGCTCCGCCTTCCCACTCTTGTAGTCGAGCCACACCGTGAGGTATCTGCTATTCTTCCTGAAAACCGCGGAGAGTGCCTTCATATTACCAGACCCCCTGTGACGACCAGGTACCATGCGTAGAGGCTTATCCCAAGGGCAACCAGAGTCATGGCAAAGGGTATCGCTTCTTCTCCAAGGGGAAGCTTAACCTTCCCTGACTCGCCGAAGACCATCCTCGCCGAGTGCCAGTTGAGGGCAAGGAACGAGAGGAGCAAACCCATCCCTATGAAGAACGCCCACCAGTAGCTGATCGAGAGGGCGACGCCGATTATCCCAAGTTCCGCTATGAACGTCCCAAATGGAGGCGTGCCGGTTACGGAAAGTGCAGAAAGAACGAAAGAATGGCCGGTGAGTCTTGTGGAGTGCAGTAGACCGGTTATTCCGTCAATCTCGTGGCTTTCATAGGCCCTCACCATGCTCCCGGCCGAGATGAAGAGCGCACCCTTGGAAAAGGCATGAACCGCTATGAGGAGGAAGACCAGCCTGAGGAGTGCAGGGTGGTAGTAGCTCAGTGCGATGCCTGTCGTTGCCACACCCATCATGTCCATACTGGAGTAGGCCAGCAACCTCTTGATAAAGCGCTGTGAGGCCATGAGAACCGCCGCCACCATCAGCGTGGTGACTCCAACGAGAAGGGTGATTCTTGCAGGAACGTCACTGAGGCCGCCTGAGGCGGAGAATATTCGGTAGTAAACGAGCAGGGCGGTTGGAAGTAGAGTTCCAGAGAGCATCGCACTGACCGGCGAGGGGGCACTCCCATGGGCATCGGGGAGCCAGCTGTGCATCGGGAAGAGGCCGATCTTAGTTCCAAAGCCTATCAGTGCGAGGAGAGACACAAGGATACCCTCCCTTGGAGTGAAGGTCAACCTTCTCACATCGAGGGTACCAGTGGAACTGTAGGCCAAAATCACCGCGAGAAAGGCTATTCCGAGTCCCGCTGACGCAATTATCATGTAGCGCCAGGCTCCTTCAACGTTCCTCTTCTTGCCATCAGTGATTATGAGGAGGGCGCTCACTACGGTCGTTGCCTCAAGGCCTATCCACATCCAGCCGAGGTTTGAGACGATGGCGGTGAATATCATGGTCAGTGCAAAGAGTGAGAGAAGGCTCCAGTAGTAGCGGGGCTTGAAAAAGGACTTCCTAACGTTCTCAACATAGTACAGTGAGGCCAATGAAGCGAAGAGGTAAATCCACGCGACTACATTGACGATGACCAGTGAATACGTATCAATGTAGAGGTTAGCCGTTGAGCTGGTGTAGCCCCGCACCAACATCTCCGTGCTGGCCGCAGCCGTTACGAACGCCAGCCCTGGAGTCAGGACCCTCCCCAGCCTCTGAGACGCGAGAGGTATCAGAACTGCTATACTTGGGAGTACTAACAGGTAGATGACCTGATCCATGCTATCACCCCACAAGCTCCTCGACCTCCAGGGGGCCGTAGCGTTTTTCTCCTCCCAGGATAACCGCCAGCAACACGAAGGCTATCATGTCGAGCAGTATCCCGAACTCCAGTACCATAGGCATTGCGGTGAGCATGACAGCGAGGTAAAGCAACGCGTTCTCCTCACTCACGTAACCGATTATCTGAGCCAGCGCGTTCCGTCTCGTGACTATCACCAGAAAGCTCAGGAAGAGGAGGACGAAGGCCATAACACCGCTCCAGTTACCCGTTACTCTGTAAACCGGAACGTAGAAGAAGTAGGCCAGCACGGCAATCACAAGCCCCACCACTATCGCATGGTGGGTCGTCCTGATCTCCCTGTTGCGCCAGATCCTCTCGTTCCGCAGATCCCTCTTAAGGATCCACGGGATTATCACAGCCCTGAAGGCTACCGTTATCCCGGCCAAAATTACGAGCTCCGGAACACCCTTTTCCCAGCCCACTATTCCGATTATAAGGCCTATTAGCAGGGACTGAAAGGCCACCAAGCTTACCAGGGAGTGCATGTAGGACTCAGTGAGCAGTAAGAAGGCTATGAGCAACACCGTAATACCGAGCAGGTTTAGGATCTCGGCTGTCACACTTATCATGGTGCCCCACCCCCGAGCAGGAAACTTATAACACCCATTATCGCCAGGAGGAAGCTGGCGGAGAGGTAGTCAATTATCCTGAACAGCCTTATCTTGGCGAGGGTTTCCTCAATAACAACGAAGGCTCCGATGAGGCCAAGCATCTTAACGAAGAGCAGGAAAATCCCCTTCAGTATCTGGTAAAGCGAGGAGTCCGTGGCCAGACTCCAGGGAACGGCAAAGACGTTTAGGAACACCGCCATCAGGATGAAGGACTTCATGTAGCCGGCCCACGTGTTGAGCGCGTAGAGCGGCCCCGTGTACTCCAGACCCTTTCCCTGCTCGAGCATTCCCAGCTCGTTGACTCCGTGGGATTCTATCGGGAGTTTTCCTGTGTCAAACAGGAGGAGCATGAAGAACGCGGCGGTGATCAGCATATGCGTCGGGCTGAGGTACCAGTTCCCAACGGTGATGCGGTGATTCATGAGGAACGGGTTGTTGGTGCCGGTTAGTATTGCAACGCCGAAGAAGACCATTATGAGAACCGGCTCTGCAAAGGCACCGAAGCTAACGGCCCTGGTAGCACCTATACCCGTGTAGTAACTTCCTGTTCTTTCCGTTGCAAGTATCAAGACCATAGCGGCCAAGCCGAAGATGAAGGTTCCGCCAAAGAAGTCAACCGTCGGCGCGAACCAGCTAGGGAAGTTGCCTACTATGGGAAGCACCCAGGGTAAGGTGAGCATCGCACCGAAGGCTATGAAGGG
>JALVUT010000295.1 GCA_027035445.1 Thermococcus sp. | reverse complement strand
TTGATAAATTATTTAAAATTTTAATGCAACTAGAAGATGATGGCTTTATAGACTTTGAAGAGGGGGATTGTGTAAAATAGACTATAGCACGAAGATTTCTCTAGCTCCAAATAACAATAGGGGTCTGTTGATAACAATAACACCACCACCTCTTTAATCCGCTCCAATATACCACCACAGCAAACACCCAAACCACATACAGTTACGACAAAGCAAACCGCCTAAGAAAAATCACAAAACCAGACAATAGCGAAATAGACTACACTTACACCAAAGGCAGATTAACTAAAATTAAATCAGCAAATCAAACAATAAACTACTCTTACGCCTTTAATAATCTTGTAAGCAAAATAAGCAACGGCAATATAGAGTTAAACTTCAGTTATGATGGCAACCTATTAACTAAACAAACAGACTCTTACACCCAAAACCAAATAAGCTACAGATACAATAACGACTTCTTAATAAACTCAATAACATACGCAGGTAAAAAAGAGGATATTGCATATAATTTAGACAATGAAGTTATATCTATTGGAAACTACCAAATAAATAGAGATAATAACGGTTTTGTAAGCAAAGTAAATGACTCTAACTATCAAAAAGAGTACAGCTACAACAGCTATGGCGAAGTAACTCAAATAAAAGACAACACCCTAACTATAAACCTAACAAGAAACAAACTATCGCAAATTGTAAGAAAAGAAGAGATAATTAACAATAAAACCACTGTCTATGAATATGTTTACGATAAATTAGGCAGACTAACAAAAGTAACCAAAGATGGAGCATTAGCAGAAGAATACACTTACGATGAAAATTCAAACAGAATTAGTGCAAAAGTAAATGGCAAAAGTATAAATGCTACATATAACAATTTAGACCAATTAACAAACTACAACAACACAAACTACAGTTACGACAATAACGGCAACTTAATTAAAAAAGAAACCGATACAAACCAAACAACTTACAGTTATGATGACTTTAACAATTTAAAAGAAGTAACCTTGCCAGATGGCAAAAAGATTAGCTACATAACAAACCCGTTAAACCAAAGAGTAGCAAAATTAGTAAATGGTGAAATTAAAGAAAAGTATCTATGGAAAGATTTAACAACACTGCTTGCCGTTTATGATAAAGATAACAATTTAATTTACAGATTTGAGTATGTAAATGGCAGAATGCCAGTTTCAATGACCGATAAAAACAGTAATAAATACTATTTGCATTACGACCAAGTTGGGAGCTTAAGAGCCATAACTGATAGTAACGGTAATTTGGTTAAAGAGATTGTTTATGATAGTTATGGTAACATAATAAACGACACAAACCCAAATTTCAAAGTGCCGTTTGGATTTGCCGGGGGATTATACGATAGCGATACAAAGCTAGTTCACTTTGGATACAGAGAGTATGACCCAGCAATTGGCAGATGGCTAAGCAAAGACCCGTTGCTATTTGGCGGCGGGGATTCTAACCTTTATGGGTATGTGTTGCAAGATCCTGTTAATTTAGTGGATCCGACGGGTTTGTCCAAAGAAAGAGGAGTAGGTGGATGTGATGGGAAAGGAACAAAAAATCCTTATAAACATTGCAAAGAAGATCCAAAAGACCCTAATTTTATTATTTGTAAAGATAAAA
>JALVUT010000294.1 GCA_027035445.1 Thermococcus sp. | reverse complement strand
TGTGTGCATTTTCAGGTATGCAAATGAGAGCTACAAAAAGGAGCGAAAAGCATTTATATTCCGGGAATTAGCAAGATTTAAGGTGGGGAAACAAAGAAAATCTCCTGAAAATGGAGATTGAAAGCTTTATTTAAAGTGTTTTTAGTCTGCTCCTCCGTTTTACGAAACAAAGAAAATCTCCTGAAAATGGAGATTGAAAGATCTTTCTCTTGAACTGTGGATTTGTTTCGTACAATTTCGAAACAAAGAAAATCTCCTGAAAATGGAGATTGAAAGTCAAGTTTGAGACCATTGTACCATACCTTTAACCGATAGAAACAAAGAAAATCTCCTGAAAATGGAGATTGAAAGGTGAACATGATAAGGTAGTCCACCTTCTCCCTGTGCTTCGAAACAAAGAAAATCTCCTGAAAATGGAGATTGAAAGAAATGTCAAACGTTGCAAGAAGAGTTTCAACGTCCATCTCTGAAACAAAGAAAATCTCCTGAAAATGGAGATTGAAAGCTTCACTGTCCCGTTCTACTACAGCTTTGAAATCCACTCGAAACAAAGAAAATCTCCTGAAAATGGAGATTGAAAGCAGACATAAAGTTGGTATGCTGCCAGTCTGGTGGTAGGAAACAAAGAAAATCTCCTGAAAATGGAGATTGAAAGTCTGGACAAATACCTCTCATGAAACCTCTACAACCGAAACAAAGAAAATCTCCTGAAAATGGAGATTGAAAGTAATGTCTGAGTGCTATAGCTGCAGAGCATATACCATGAAACAAAGAAAATCTCCTGAAAATGGAGATTGAAAGCTTTCTACCCAGCTGTCTGTCATTCCATGCCCTCTGCACGAAACAAAGAAAATCTCCTGAAAATGGAGATTGAAAGGTCTGAGAACTCGTGTTTGACGGAACGACACACCCACCTTTACCGAAACAAAGAAAATCTCCTGAAAATGGAGATTGAAAGCATTGCCTAGACACTGTGCAAAATGGCTCTTACCCGTTGAAACAAAGAAAATCTCCTGAAAATGGAGATTGAAAGTCGCCATCTCTCTCAATCACTGCCTTAAAATCAACGTTTCGAAACAAAGAAAATCTCCTGAAAATGGAGATTGAAAGTACCTTTTTTCCTGACTTCATAATCTACACTCTACCACGAAACAAAGAAAATCTCCTGAAAATGGAGATTGAAAGGGCTCCGGAAGCTGGCGCTGTTCTCTCCACCTAAACGGGAAACAAAGAAAATCTCCTGAAAATGGAGATTGAAAGAAAGAGCGTCAATCCGGGTGAGTGGGTAAGAGGAACAGGAAACAAAGAAAATCTCCTGAAAATGGAGATTGAAAGAAGAAAATCTACTATCCTACCATACTTCTGTCTGAGAAACAAAGAAAATCTCCTGAAAATGGAGATTGAAAGTCGGAAAATACCTTTTCCACTGCTGTTGCTGGTAGCACTGTTTGGGAAACAAAGAAAATCTCCTGAAAATGGAGATTGAAAGAACTCAATTCAAGAGGACTTGAGCAGGCGTGATTTTACGAAACAAAGAAAATCTCCTGAAAATGGAGATTGAAAGTCAGGTTCTACAAAAACCACACAACCCATGTCCCCGTCGAAACAAAGAAAATCTCCTGAAAATGGAGATTGAAAGCATCAAAAAAG
>JALVUT010000293.1 GCA_027035445.1 Thermococcus sp. | reverse complement strand
GAAAGGCTTAAGGAGTGTCTTGATTTCATCCTTTCAATCCCATTTTGGTCTGATTTTATCAGAAAAGCAATTGAGCTGGATTCAGAGAGAAGAGCAGCTTTCAATCCCATTTTGGTCTGATTTTATCCATAGTGGATGGAGAGCCGGAAGACGTGCCCTACATATCTTTCAATCCCATTTTGGTCTGATTTTATCGAATGTGTTTCTAACTATTTCGGAATCGTATATCTTTCAATCCCATTTTGGTCTGATTTTATCCTTAGGGTGGACCACAAATTATAACGATTTATCACGAGACAAAACTTTCAATCCCATTTTGGTCTGATTTTATCCAAGAAAAAGGGGCACAATTTACGTGAGAGGTTTATACTTTCAATCCCATTTTGGTCTGATTTTATCTTCACCTGAAGTTGAAAAAGAAATAGATTGGAACACACCTTTCAATCCCATTTTGGTCTGATTTTATCTCAATATACCTATAAATTCCATTTATTGCGTCCCAAATCTTTCAATCCCATTTTGGTCTGATTTTATCGAAAAGTATTAACTGAAACAGTTTCAACAATATCAAGTCTTTCAATCCCATTTTGGTCTGATTTTATCGATATGAATGGTAAAGCAGCAATAAAATGTGATGGGGTCTTTCAATCCCATTTTGGTCTGATTTTATCCCTAAATCTGTTTTAAGTATAGCCTTAAATGCATATAGCTTTCAATCCCATTTTGGTCTGATTTTATCTAAAACCTGAATGGGAAGAGCTTCGAGTTTCTCACTGCTTCCTTTCAATCCCATTTTGGTCTGATTTTATCGACGTTTTATGCGTTTGGTCAATAACTGCATTTATTTCTTTCAATCCCATTTTGGTCTGATTTTATCATTGACCGGTGCGAGGTAAAACGGATTAACAGCTCTTACTTTCAATCCCATTTTGGTCTGATTTTATCACCGAACCGAGGATTTCTGAATCTCCTCTGATTTCCTTCTTTCAATCCCATTTTGGTCTGATTTTATCTTCTGCAGAAGCTGATACCTCTTCCTGTACAGCTCAGCTTTCAATCCCATTTTGGTCTGATTTTATCGCTTCCACTTCTGCTGCCGTTCAGGAGTGACGTTGCTTTCAATCCCATTTTGGTCTGATTTTATCCAGGAGCCTTTATGTTCAGTAACTCTCTTGCTATTGCTCTTTCAATCCCATTTTGGTCTGATTTTATCGAGGAGATTCCCGACTTCGTGGTCAGCAGGCTGGAGACTTTCAATCCCATTTTGGTCTGATTTTATCGGGTTTCGATCGGAATCTATGAATTCCTCAAGTCAACTTTCAATCCCATTTTGGTCTGATTTTATCGACGCCGAGGAGGGAAGATGGTTCAGATATGAAAATCCTTTCAATCCCATTTTGGTCTGATTTTATCACGGCATAAATTTTAAATAACGCGAGACAATATATCTTTTCCGCATATACTTTCAATCCCATTTTGGTCTGATTTTATCAATGAAAGTGGGCATATTTCACTGGTCAACAGGTCTTGCCTTTCAATCCCATTTTGGTCTGATTTTATCAACTGGTAATTTTTCTCTGTTTCGCTATATAACGTTTTCTTATCGCTCCTTTACGTGGCTTTCGTCGTCGACCTCCATTTGTGCAGTCAGTATATAA
>JALVUT010000292.1 GCA_027035445.1 Thermococcus sp. | reverse complement strand
TGTTAAATCTTCGCCTATTTTTTCTTTAAGATAAAATCAGACCAAAATGGGATTGAAAGGCGTTCCTGTTAGTTACCACCTTCATTCCAGCCAGTAGATAAAATCAGACCAAAATGGGATTGAAAGGTGAACTTCTTGATTGCCTGCTACGCTGAACTCGTAAGATAAAATCAGACCAAAATGGGATTGAAAGTATTCTTCCACGATGACTTCGTTACGTACACGAGTGCGATAAAATCAGACCAAAATGGGATTGAAAGCTAAATTATCACATGCAAAGCATGAATACATCTCGCCGATAAAATCAGACCAAAATGGGATTGAAAGCGTTTAATCCCCCTCTTAATCCTCAAAGGAGGTGGTAAGATAAAATCAGACCAAAATGGGATTGAAAGCGTTAAGGTCGAGGGTGACGAGGACGGGGTGAACGTAACGATAAAATCAGACCAAAATGGGATTGAAAGAAGGTCTGCCGGTATTGGCGTTACACCAATCTCGCTGAGATAAAATCAGACCAAAATGGGATTGAAAGTGCGAAGTCGTGTTCGAGATTGAGAGCGAAGAAGGCCTTGAAACCGGATAAAATCAGACCAAAATGGGATTGAAAGGAAATAAAGATCTCCACAAGAGATATTGAAGAATACGATAAAATCAGACCAAAATGGGATTGAAAGGGTGAATAAAATATAAGGGAACGGGTGTAATTACTTATGATAAAATCAGACCAAAATGGGATTGAAAGTCAATGCTGACGTGCAGAAGCTCGCAATAAGCAACCTGGATAAAATCAGACCAAAATGGGATTGAAAGGTGCCCTAACAGCGTGGTTGTCAGGGTGCTGACGGACGGGATAAAATCAGACCAAAATGGGATTGAAAGTCTACATCTGCAGGTGTAGATTTCCCACTCTCCTTTGGATAAAATCAGACCAAAATGGGATTGAAAGAAGCCAATCTGCCAGATCCTGCTGTTCTCTGAGATTCTGATAAAATCAGACCAAAATGGGATTGAAAGTATTCAACGACGAAATAGCAAAGTCGTTCATTGAAAGAGATAAAATCAGACCAAAATGGGATTGAAAGGGTTCTTTAAGCAGAACGTTCAAGAACTGGCTTATGGATAAAATCAGACCAAAATGGGATTGAAAGGCTCTCATCTCTCTTCGAAATGACAACTGAAGAGGCAATGATAAAATCAGACCAAAATGGGATTGAAAGTATTCCTATTCTCAGTGAATGGAGTGCTTGCATTGTTCAGATAAAATCAGACCAAAATGGGATTGAAAGATCGGTATCATCCACATAACCATCACTACCAACTCTGCTTTTGTTGTGATAAAATCAGACCAAAATGGGATTGAAAGCTGCCTGCCTTTCTCGTGAAGGTCCACTTCGAGGTCGAGGATAAAATCAGACCAAAATGGGATTGAAAGTGATTTTATTGACAATGGAGTAAAGCTCACAAGATGGGATAAAATCAGACCAAAATGGGATTGAAAGCAGAAGACGACAGTAATCGTAGATACGGGTGATGAGAGATAAAATCAGACCAAAATGGGATTGAAAGTTGACGCTATCCAGGACCTTCGCCGGTAGTCCTGATTCTTGATAAAATCAGACCATAATGGGATTGAAAGAAACATATACGAACTCAAAACCGATTA
>JALVUT010000291.1:1437-1666 GCA_027035445.1 Thermococcus sp. | reverse complement strand
AAGCCGTTACCCAGCGACTCGCATTCAATCCCCGCTAAAATCCCTCCTTTCCGATTTTAACGCTTTCTACACCACTCAACCAGCAAAATCTCCCATCTGCACAAGTCGTCCACCTTAAAATTCTCACTTTTTATTGATTAAAACCATTATTTTTACTTCCTCGTTTTCAGGAATGGAGAGAATACTAGGGGTTAAACAACCTCTTCCCCGATAAATTTCCTTTAATTCT
>JALVUT010000291.1:0-1427 GCA_027035445.1 Thermococcus sp. | reverse complement strand
ACGACGAAAGCCCCGTAAAGGAGCGATAAGAAAACGTTATATAGCGAAACAGAGGAAAATTACCAGTTGATAAAATCAGACCATAGTGGGATTGAAAGTGTGGATTCCCGGTGGGTTGTCGGCAGAGGAAAAGCAGAAGGTCGTGGACGGATAAAATCAGACCATAGTGGGATTGAAAGTGCTAGTTTGACTAATTTTTCATCGACGCCAGCATAGATAAAATCAGACCATAGTGGGATTGAAAGAGCTCTCTCGCCATCTCTGCAATTCTTACCATTTCTCTGATAAAATCAGACCATAGTGGGATTGAAAGTGTCGATTCTGCAGAGCCAGTCCTCCCCGATCTTAGGGGATAAAATCAGACCATAGTGGGATTGAAAGGTAGTACTTGAGCGGTGCTGCGAGCTTCAGATTTGATAAAATCAGACCATAGTGGGATTGAAAGCTGGCGTGGAACAGATACCTGTACTTCGCTGTTCAGAACGATAAAATCAGACCATAGTGGGATTGAAAGCGACAAAGTTGCGAACAACTATCTCAACGGAATGAAGAGATAAAATCAGACCATAGTGGGATTGAAAGGACCAGTCAGACCAGCAAGCTGAAGTGTCAGAATTGCCGATAAAATCAGACCATAGTGGGATTGAAAGCACAGTTGCCGCAGGGAACTTCTCCTTGATAGCCCTGAAGATAAAATCAGACCATAGTGGGATTGAAAGTAGCTTCACTCGTAGCGGCTCTCAAGACTGGAAGAGTGATAAAATCAGACCATAGTGGGATTGAAAGTGGACTCCCGGTAAATTACTTCAGGCAGAGGACAGGATAAAATCAGACCATAGTGGGATTGAAAGACGAGAGTGTTGAAAGAGGTCAAACAGGACTTGATAAAATCAGACCATAGTGGGATTGAAAGTAGAAATCGTTGGGAGAGGAGCTACTGCCACTACTACTGATAAAATCAGACCATAGTGGGATTGAAAGACGTGTACGGGTACTGTGGTATCGGCTCAGTCCTGTCAACGATAAAATCAGACCATAGTGGGATTGAAAGGAGTTTTCCGGGGAATGATTGTGCCGTAGCTTCGAGTAGATAAAATCAGACCATAGTGGGATTGAAAGCTGCGATTCCCTCAAACTTCTCTCTAAGCTCTTCCACAATCTGATAAAATCAGACCATAGTGGGATTGAAAGATGGCGATGTCGCTGGTGCTGTACGGCTTAAACTGGTTCTGATAAAATCAGACCATAGTGGGATTGAAAGAACAGAACATTTGCAGAATTCAAAACCACAGTATTGTTATGATAAAATCAGACCAAAATGGGATTGAAAGGTCGAATGGTGATAAACCCCGGTAAACCTGCCTCTTCCGCACCGCACGGGTTAAAGTCAATAATAAACTAAGAAGAATCTGCATATGAGATAAAAG
>JALVUT010000290.1 GCA_027035445.1 Thermococcus sp. | reverse complement strand
CCGCGGCCACTGGATTTATCATAGACATCCCAGTAACCAAAGGTAGCAGAAGTAACCTGGGTAAGCGGAGTAGCTTTATACCCGGTTTCTTTAGCCCAGCCTCTGTTGGATGAACCTTTTTTGGATCCTCCTCCAAATCTCGGTCCCATGGGCATTCCGGTGTCTGTGGTTGGACCTCCCGGTATCCCCTGGGCCTTGTGTTGCTGCTGCCACCACTCCTCAAAAGTAGGGGCTTCAGAGCCGCCGAAGAGATCCTGCTCTCTCATAGGACCTCCTCTCGGGTTCTTCATGCCCCGGTCTCTTGAAGACTCAAACTGATGCGCTTCCCAAAGCCTCCTTATCTCCCGTTCTGTCTCAAAGGCCCTCTGGCCCCTGGCTTCCTCAAGAGTTTTCATCCCCCTCAACTTCCCGGCCTCCTCCATGCTCCGAGCTTTCTCCAAAACCTGACTTGAAGGCCCTCGCTGGACTACTTTCGTCTTAGAGGGACGAGCACCTAAATGAGGGGATAAAGAGGAGGTTAACCCTCGGGAGGAAGTCCCGGAAGGACTGGATGAGACTACCTTCTTCCCTGCTCTCCCTAAGGCCTTACAGATCCCTGAAGGAACAAGATTCCGAACGAGAAACTTCCTTCCTTTTTTCCCATCCTTCCTCATTCCTTCAAGTTGGACCTTTACCTGAGCGTTTGAAGTGCAGGAAATCTTCGTGTCAAAGTCCACCCGGGTATGAGGCTTCTTCAGGGCCCCGGCGGGATCAACTTCTTTCAGCGAGAAAATATAGCGCATCCCCTTTTGCGTACTTTCTGTCTTTCTTATTTCAACGATGAGCCTCCCGTGGGTGTAATCTTTGTTGCTTACCCCACCCTTCCCCCGGTTCCCGATGAGCACATGGAGACCACAGTTTTGGATATAAATCCGTTCCAGGGAGAGGTCAGGTAAGGCTTCGACTGAATGCTCCGAAAGAGGAGAAGCGGTTTTCGCCTGAGGAACAGATTTCTTACCCTGGTAGGAGACGGCCCTTTTCGTTTGAAAAGCAGAGGTCATGGGCCCCTTAAAGCCTATCGTCCCTTTTTGTCCGAAAGCCAGAAATAGGAAGAGTCCCCATCCCAGCGCTTTTAAGGCCTTTTTCCTCATCCCCTACCCTCCTCTAAATCTTCACCTTTTTAGTGCCGCAGGAAGGGATTCCGGTTCAATCGGCTAACGGGTCTGAATGTTCATTATCCGGTTGGTCTCGGTCCTGCTGCCGGTATTAACCATACCGGCAACAGGACCTAAAAATCTGTCTGATTAGTAAAGTATGGAGCACTCTTTCTGAGTATAAGTGCGAGTAACATTAGGCGAGGGAATTCGCTTTCCTCCTATAATAATTATCTTTTTGGGATTATAAGTGACGCTTACTCTGACGCCTTCGGACTTTTTGATTAAGAAAGGACCGTTTATTCTATTAGGACGGACAGTAGCGAATTTGCGCGGACCAACAGGATCTACCACAAAGCTATAAGTCTTTGTACTTCCGGTAAATACATCGTAAAATTCCACCTTACCCTCGGCCCGATCACTGGTTACCTTTCCCGCGTTGTAAACATCGATGGTGATCCAATCCACCAGCATATAGCCCATGCGCGAGAGCAGGTCATCGCAATTGCCTCTGGCGCAGGTACAACAATTTA
>JALVUT010000289.1 GCA_027035445.1 Thermococcus sp. | reverse complement strand
TAACTGACTGATAGCCGGTTGACACGAAGTAGGCGTCGAGTGCGAACTTCGTGTCCGGGTTGAACACGAGCCTCTTCGCCTGCGAACCAGACACGTCAAAGATGACTGCGCACGGGCACTTGCTGACGGCCTCCTCCAGGTCGATGACCGGGAAGGTGTAGTCGCTCTGGTGGAGCTGTATCTCGCTGATCAGGCTTACGCTGTCCATTATTGCGATACCGACGACTCCGAAGACGTAGTTCTTACCCAGTTCACCTGCTTCGCTCGGATCGGCAGTTAATAGGTTGTCAACCCACCCAGTAGAGGTAATGTTCTGCCTGAAAGAACCGGAAAGCTTGTTTCCATCCGCACCCTTAAACTGCTCCGGTCTGAGAGGTACTTCTGCGTACTGGTTCTCTTCGGGAGTTATTCCGCCGAGAGAAAGAGAGCTCAGGTAGTTCAGCGCTTCTGACCTTACTGCATCTCTTATTGTGGCGAGGCTGTCCACGTACTGCTGCACTTTCCCCTTTATCACTTCATCGAGGTCCGCTACGACGTATCCGACAGTCATAGTCTGTTGTAGAATTCAGTAAGTTATAACGCATGTGCTACCGTGTGTTATGACATAATACATTAACATAATATATGAGAAAAGGATAGTATCATCATGCCGCACATTAGCATATACCTGAGAGACTACGACCTTCTGCACCAGATTGACGAGCTGGTAAAGCAGGGATACTTCAGAACGAGGTCGCACGCTTTTGAATTTGCATTGAAACAACTAATAAAGCAGTATAAAAACGAAATAAGGTTCTAAAAAATCAGAAACTTACACCTTCAGAAGTCTTCTTTGCAGGAGCAGGTGGAACTATCTCCATTTCACCCCCGGTTGGTGTGATGTCTTCTACCTGAACATTCACGTTCGCTGATTCGACTTCGAGTATTGGCTGTTTGTTGAGCTTAGCATTCACTATCGCACCGACTCCACTCCCAACGTGCCTTGCGAAGACGGTGGAGCCGATAATTTTCGATTCGCCGGTGAGGAACTTCATCGAGGCAATAGTTCCAAGAATCCCGACGCCTAAATTAAAAATGGTAGATGGCTTCTGGAGCACGGGCTTGTTCTCGCTGTTCGTTGCCTTGTCCAGGTACTCAAGGCCGACGTCCGAAAGGCCGTCGGCGAAACCCACGACCACTGGAATCGCTTCTTCCTTGCTTATCATTTCAATCACCTCTTAGATTACTCTCCCCAGACAGAAGCGTACTTCTCTCCAATTTTCGCCTGCTGCGCACACTTGAAAGCAGCCTCAGCATACGGGATACCCTTTCTCGCAGCCTCAGCGAGGCAAGCTGCGTAGGTGTTTGGCTGCCACTTCTTTCCAGCGTCCTTTCCGTACTCATTCTTCAGAGTCCAGATGCCCTCTTCACCAAGTGCGCTCTTAACTGCGTTTGAAAGGTCCTTCCTACTCAGCGCCATAAACATAAGTTTTTTGATGTATTAAAAACGCTTGTGTTATTTTGTATTAAACGGAACAGCTCCTCCACGCATTTCTCAGCTCTTCGTCGCTCCGTATCTGCTTTAGAAATTTAATAGCGGCGTCGGGGTCCTTTTCCAGCTCTTTTACTTTCTTCAACTCCTCCTCGCTCAGGTTGAGTTTCTTGTAAAAGCACTCTATTAGTCTGCAGTT
>JALVUT010000288.1 GCA_027035445.1 Thermococcus sp. | reverse complement strand
GACCACAAAGCTAAACGTGATGAGATCAACAAGCAGATACAGGAGCTCAAGAAGAACCGCGAGGAGATCAACGCAAAGCTTGACCTGCTCTATCAGGAGATACTGGAATACAGGACAAAGAGAGACGAATACAACCAGATGAGAAGGCTCAAAATGCCGAGCGCCAAGATAGGAGAGCGCATTGAGAAGCTTGAGTGGGAACTCCAGACCAACCCAAACCTCACGCCCGACCGCGAGAAGCAGATCGTCGACCAGATACAGGTCCTGGCGACCGAACTTGAGATAATCCAGCAGGCAGAGCGCTTCCACAACAAGCTCGTCGAATCCAGAAAGAAGGTCGACCAGCTCAAGAAGGCAAGGCGTGCCATAAGCCTTGAGGTTCAGAAGCTCGCCAACCAGAGCCAGCAGTTCCACGAGCAGATGATAGCAGCCTTCAACCAGGCAGACGAAGTCAAGAAGGAGGCGGACGAGTACCACGCGAAGGTAATCGAGCTGAGAGACAAGATACGAACGGTCAGAAAGGAACTCCGTGACATCGAGAAGAAGATACGTGAGTACGACGAGAAACACAAAGAGCTCATTGCCTACAGGATGGTCGCCAGGATGCATGCCAGGAAGGATGCCAGCTTTGACAAAGCGGTTGAGGCCCTCGAAAAGTTCAAACGCGGCGAGAAGCTCTCGCTCGACGAATTGCTACTCCTCCAGAGGTACAACCTCGTCTGAGGTCAGAGTATGGAGACCCTCAGACACGAGGGGCCCGGAAGACTGGGCCTTGTAAAAACCGGGAAAGGTCAGTTTAAGACACCGGGCCTTACCGCTGTAGATTTCACCCTGTCTCCCTTTAACTCCCTCTTCCATCCAGAAGGGCCAGGGGACTACGACTTCAACCTTGCCCCGTCCATTCCCCTCGGGTTCTATACACCGGGTGAGGTCATAGAGAAAGCCCTCGGAAGGCTCTGGAGCGTGGACTACGAGGGCTTCAACGCCTTCTACCTCCCTGCTTTGAGGAGAACCGAGTACCTGAAGGAGTTCTTCAAGATAATCGAGCGGTACGACTTTGAGGCCGTCTACCTCGGCAACTCGAAGATTCTAATCAGGGGGTACCGCTACTTCGTGAGAACCCTGCGCGAGATTCGCGAGAGGTTCCCGAACGTTATGATCATAGCCGACTTGGAGCCCTTCTTCTACCCGCTTGCCGTTTACCTCGGTGTTGACGCCTTCGACACCCGCTCGCTCAAGCTCTACGATTTCGAGGGGAAGGGCTTCACCGGGTTCAGCCCGTTCATCTGGAGTGAGGGACCCAACTCCATCGACTTCGCGAGGAGGACTATTTTGGAAGTGCGGAAGGCACTCGAAGACGGGAAGCTCCGCTATCTGGTGGAGGACTACTTCCCGACCCAATATCACGCCGGAATTCTCCGCATAGCGGATCTGGAGCACGCCGATTACCTCGAAAAGTACACGCCGATTCGGAGGGAGACGGTCTACTTCATAAGCGACGCCTCGATAAGGAGGCCGGAGGTAAGGCGCTGGCACTCCCGCGTCGCCGAGTGCTTTGTTCCGCCCAAGAACACTGAGTTAGTGCTCCTCTTCCCGTGCTCGGCTAAGAAGCCCTACTCCTTCTCTCGCTCGCATATCCTCTACAGGAAAGCCGTCAAGGAGGCACTTGGCTC
>JALVUT010000287.1:863-1674 GCA_027035445.1 Thermococcus sp. | reverse complement strand
CTTTGAGTTGATGCTTCCCAACGGTGAGATTGTGACCTGCTCCAAAACGCAAAATCGTGAACTCTTTTTAGCCACTTGCGGTGGTATGGGGCTGACGGGTGTGATCCTCAAAGCGTCGATCTACCTTAAAGAGATCAACTCCCAATATATCGATCAGATCACCATCAAAAGTCGCAACCTCAAAGAGAGCTTTGAAGCCTTTGAGAAGTATAGCGACTACCCCTATTCAGTCGCGTGGATCGATTGCTTGGCAAAGGATGAGGATTTGGGACGATCGCTCTTGATGGTGGGGGACTTTAGCCAAGACGGTGATCTCGATTATGTCGCCAAGCGTGGACCGACGATTCCGTTCAATTTCCCCTCTTTTGCACTCAATAACTGGAGTGTAAGAGCCTTTAACTTTCTCTATTACAATCGTGTAAAAGAGAAAATTTCCAAACAAAAAGTGGGGATTGATAGCTTCTTCTATCCACTGGATGCGATTTCGCACTGGAATCGTATTTACGGCAAAAATGGATTTACACAGTATCAATTTATCCTCCCCAAAGAGTCTAGCTATGAGGGATTGCAAGAGATCTTGGGATTGATCGCTGAATCAGGTAAGGGGAGCTTTTTAGCGGTGCTCAAACTCTACGGCAAAGCGAATGAAAATTACCTCTCTTTCCCGATAGAGGGTTATTCACTGGCGCTTGATTTTAAGATCGAGCCTGATCTCTTTGCGCTATTAGATCGTTTGGATGAAGTGGTTGATCGACTGGGTGGGCGGATCTACTTGACCAAAGATGTGCGAGTGAGCAAAGAGGTGTTTGAG
>JALVUT010000287.1:0-853 GCA_027035445.1 Thermococcus sp. | reverse complement strand
AGCGGGGATATCCGCAGATCGAGAAGTTTAGAAAATTGCGCAAAGAGCAGGGGATGCAAGAGAAGTTTCAATCCCTACAATCAAGGAGGCTTGGGTTATGAGTGAAGTGTTGATTATCGGTGCGACGAGTGATGTAGGGCGAGCGCTTGCAAGGCGTTATGCCAAAGCAGGATATGATGTCGTATTGACGGCTAGAGATGAAACAAAACTAAAAGCCGAAGCTGATGATTTGTCACTGCGTTTCGGATCAATTCGCGTGACGAGCTATCCGCTTGATGTGCGCGCATTTGAGACACATCAAGACTTTGTAGAGAGCTTAGATCGGATGCCTGATGGGGTGATCTCGGTCGCCGGATATTTAGGCGATCAGATCCAAGCGCAGAACGATTTTGAAGAGACGAGGGCGATCATCGAGACCAACTATACGGGACTTGTTTCACTTTTGGAAAAGTTTGCCGATCGTTTTGCGAAGCGACGATCCGGTTTTATTGTCGGAATTAGCTCCGTCGCCGGTGAGCGAGGACGAAAATCAAACTATATCTACGGATCGGCAAAGGCAGGATTTACGACCTATCTGTCGGGACTACGAAATCGTCTTCACGATCTCAATATCCAAGTCCTAAGTGTGATCCCCGGCTTTATCACGACAAAGATGACGGCAGGCATGGATCTCCCACCCCAACTCACCGCCCAACCCGAAGAGGTCGCCGAAGCGATCTTTAGCGCGCAACAAAAGGGAAGAGATATCCTCTACACCAAGTCGATCTGGAGAGTGATTATGGCGGTTATCCGAGCGATACCGGAGTGGCAGTTTAAGAAGATGAGTATTTAAGGTGCCTTTTAGATTTGACTA
>JALVUT010000286.1 GCA_027035445.1 Thermococcus sp. | reverse complement strand
CCAGTATTATCTTGTCCATGAAGGCTATGTAAACCCCCGGCACGCCTTCTAGGGCGAAGCGTATTGCCGTTCTGATGTTCCGGGGAGCGTCGCTTCCGGGTTCTGTTACCGGGAGCATGGATCCCGTCAGGAGGACGGGTTTGTCAACGTTTCTGACCATGAAGCTCAGGGCGGAGGCCGTGTACGCGAGTGTGTCAGTCCCGTGCGTTATAACGATTCCATCGTAGTCTGGGAGGGCGTTGTAGACCTCCCTTGCGATCACGCTCCAGTCCTCCGGCTGGATGAGGGTGCTGTCAAGGTTCAGGAGATCCCTCGTCTCCACTTCAAAGCCATCCCCCATCTCTACCCCAGCCATGTCCAGGACTTCGTCTATCGTGAGTGTGGCTTTATAGCCCGCCTCGGTTCTTGCGCTCGCTATCGTGCCCCCCGTCCCCAGTACCAGAATCCGCTTCATGTTATCCCTGGGGGAGTGCATCCTACAGTTTTTAGTCTTTTCGACAAGTAGCAAACGAATAAGGGAAAACTATTTAACATTTTGACAAATCACTGCCTAATCATTGTCATCAGGACGAGGGCTACCAGGTTCATGACCGCTGAGAACATAAACGCTTGGGTAAGGGAGTAGTTCTGCCACAGGTAGCCCGCTATCGCCGATGCCGGGAAAACGAAGACCCCGAATACCGTGTGGTACGCTCCAATTATCGTTCCCTTCTCATACTCCCTTGCCAGATCCGCCATGTAGGCCCTGGGGACCGTGTCCTCCACCGCTACGTAAAGGCCGTAAAGGATGAATGCGGCCAGGAGCACCGGTAGGTTGTGGGCGTAGGCAAAGGCAAGGGCAGCCAGTGCTGCTATTCCAAAGCCGACTGTGATCATTCTCTTCTTCCCGAAGCTGTCGGAGTAAGTTCCAATCGGGTAGGCGGAGAACGCATAGATAAGGTTGAACAGTGCGTAGAACGCGGTGCTCTGGATGACAGTGTACCCGAGTGCCTCCGCCTTCCACAGTGTGAATGCGTAGCTGTATCTTCCAAGGGCTCCGATGGCAACGACCATCAGGAAGAGCTGGAGGTTTCTGTCGTGGAGTGTTGAGATTTCGGTTATCTTTTTCTTGATCTCTGCACCCCTGTCCTTCACGAACATCAGAACCACTATGAGGGCTATGATACCGGGAAGCGCCGAGAGAGCGAAGAGGTAGCGGTAGGCCTTCTCCACGGGCATGTTCCTCATCAGCTCTAGGAGTCCGATGGCAACAAGGGGGCCCGTTACCGCACCGAGCGTGTCCATCATCCTGTGGAAGCCGAATGACCTACCGATCTTTCCTTTCTCACTGGATTCCGCTATGAGCGCATCTCTCGGGGCCGTCCTCACCCCCTTTCCGAGTCTATCTAGGATCCTCAGGCTCAAAAAGTCCCACCAGTAGTGGGTGAGGGCGAGAGCCCCCTTGGCTGCTGTTGAGGTGAGGTATCCTAGGAAGACGAAGACCTTCCTCTTCCTGAGCTTGTCGCTTACGTAGCCGAAGATGACTTTAAAGAGGGAGCTAAAACTTTCTATCCCTCCCATTATGGATCCGCTGGCGAACTCTCCGACCCTAAGTACCTCGGTTAGATAGCTTGGAACCACGGGGTTTATCATCTCGCTGCTCATGTCGTTGAGGAAGCTGACGATTCCGAGCAGGAAGAC
>JALVUT010000285.1 GCA_027035445.1 Thermococcus sp. | reverse complement strand
TCAGCCAACCCCCTAACCTCATCCTTACTTAACTGCGTCAGTAGCTGGACGTGCCTCTCAGGGTAGATGTGGACCTCGAAGGGCCAGTGGGCGTAGAAGGGCACGAAAGCAACGAATCCGCCACCCTCAAGCACTACCCTCTCACCGCTCCTTAACTCCTCCTCAAGCACCTTACAGAACAGGCACTCCCCACGCGACCTGAAGTACCTCCACGCCGAGGTAAGCTCCCTCAAAACCTTCGAGGGTGTGAAGGGCGTGACGTAGACCTGGCTGTGAGGGTGCGTTAAGGAAACCCCGACCTCCTCACCGCGGTTCCTGAACCACAGGACGTAGGCGTACCCCTCACCCATAGCCCTGCGGGTCAGGTCAGCCACCTCCTCAATAACCTTAGCCACACCGTCAACGCCGACGGAGCTCAGGTCAGGTAAGTCATGCTCAAGGCTCTCAACGATGACGTAGCACTCCCCACGCCCCGGCGCCTTAACCAACGGGTACTCACCAACCCCATCAAGCCGCGGCGGGTCAGGGACGAGCATAGGGAACCTATTCTCGAGGAGGAAGGGAGCCTCGAAACGCTCCCCAACCTCAGGCGACCCCGGGCAGAAGGGGCATGCAGACCCACTGGCGGGTCGCCAGGGACGCGACTCCCTAATGTTCGAGACCATCACCCACTCACTCAGTATCGGGTCCCACCTAAGCTCGATGACCCTACGAGACCTAACCCCCTCAGCACCCGGCTCCCACATTAACGCACTACCACCCTCAAGTCGAGCGAGCACATAATTACCTTTACGAGAGCGAACCCTCAGCAAGGCTTTTTTGAGCCATAGCACATAAGTACCGGTGATCGAGAATGGTCGTGAGCCAGCCGAAACACAGGGACTGCATAAACTTCAAGGACGGGAAGTGCCTCCTCTACGGAGTCACCGTCCCGCCAGACGGGCCAGCATGCCCGAACTTCACACCACGCACGCAAGCAGCAATCCCCGGGACAGTAAGGCCCGCCTCGCCAAGCCCCGCAACAGGCGTCCCCTACGCCCCACCACCTAGGTGGGGGTATGGCGCGGGCTACGGCCCCGGCCGCGGGTTCGGTGCAGGGCGCGGCCTAGGCCTAGGGCTTGGGATGAAGCACAGACACAGGCACGGCAGGGGAAGGCGGCGCTGGTTTAAGTAAGAGGGAATCATTTAAAGACTAAGCAACGTGTTGGTTCGGATCCCCGCCTAAACCCCGGATGGTGGGTATACGTCTATGTTAAAGTACATAAACTTCAGCTGCACTTCGTCATTACCTATAAATACCTTGTCCTTACACTCATAGTTCGTTAGAAACATGTAGTAATTATTATACTTGTAGTGATTCTGGACGTATATTTCTACGTCATTGGCAATTTTTTCGCCAACGCCCCACCCAATCCCCGCATCTACGGGGAAATACTTTGCTAGCTTGCTGACGCTTCCTCCCACGAAGAACGATAGGAGACCCACAACATTAACGCCTATACTGACCTTATTGTCTGTGTTCTCTTGGAAGAAATACTCTACCTCACCAGTGCCGCTCTTGCTGTCAACTATCTCCGAGTGGGATATCATTAGGTTCCAGAACCTCTCAAAACCATTGCCGTCACCCAGTACATCGTCGATGATGTAACCGTAGCTTGCTGCCTCCCATGTGCTTCCCGTGTAC
>JALVUT010000284.1 GCA_027035445.1 Thermococcus sp. | reverse complement strand
TAGCGGACGGAGTTGGAAGATTTACTGTCAACGATGACGGAAACGTCGCTCACTGTAAGTTTACCTTCATTGTTATCGGGTGTAAGCGCCTCAAGCTCAATCTCGGTTGGAGTGCGCGAGGTGGGTGCATAACCCGTGGAAGTTCCGGTTCCAGTTGGTTGAGGGGAAGAACTTTCGCCCTTAGACTTAGTCACAAGCGGGAAGGGGTGGGGTGGTGGATTGGGAGGGAAATATTTAATGGGAATTTCCGTTACTTTCTCAGAGACATGGGCCCAAAGAACATCCTTAAGCTCGTCCATCTTCTCGTTCAGGAGCCAATGGAGCTCGGGGTTGCCATTCCCCATTTCCATAGCCTGTACAAGGGTGTAAATCTGCCTTGTAAGGTTGTAGGCCCTGATGGGGTTCGGCCAGTAGATATGCCAAGTGTAGGTGAATTCCTTATGGTCTTTCAAATCGAAGTATGTGTAATCCACGTTGACAGCAAGAAGATCCTTAAAGAAGACCACACTCTTAAGGAAACCATCGTAACGTACGGTTTTCCCATCTTTGAGAAAGACCAAAGGCACTCTCTTTGAAAAGTAATGTCCAGGGGAGGTTAAGAAGAAGTACATATCGCCAGACATGGAACCAGCCGCTTTCAGAAGGGCGGTGGCGTTGTTGGAAGCGTAGGCCTTATAGAGGCTTATCCAGTCCCGGGCAAGTAGGGGATTGATGCTAACGTTCTTCGGTAGAGAGCCGGTAAAGCTCGGGGAACCCTTCCACTTCCACGTTTCCAAAGCCCACGATTCATAGGATGCATATTTGAACGCAACGTCAACGAAGGCCCTAGAAAAGTTCTCCAAGAAGGAGGTCATGTTGAAGCCGGTGGTGATGTTGTCCGCATTCCTCGCAATGTAATCCTGGAGGGCTTTAATTTCATCGTCGGTCCATCCCTGGGACTTGAGTTCGTTAACGGTTTCAGCGGGGAGACCGTTCCTGCTGATGTTCTGTGCCATTGCCCTCAGCTCTTCCGGGGAATAGTAGAGCTTGACACCCGAGTTTACCAGTCCCTGCAGCGCCGTCCAGATCTGAGCTGAGATGTTTGCCGCGTTCTCCTCCCCAAGGCGGGAGTTCTTGATCAGCATTCCGGCGAAGGAAGTGTTTCCTGTGGTGTTGAGCTCTTCAACAAGCTCGGCCTCTTTATTCAGAATCTTCCAGAAGTTCTCGTACACGTCATTGTTTTCACCCGTCTGGGTGCTCGCCGCTACGTAGTCTGAAGACACTGCAGAGCTTGCCATAAAACCAAGAATCAAAACTATGAGAAGTAGTCCAACCATCCTCCTCATCGTATCACCTTTATACTGTTCATAACAATAGCATAAAAACGTTTTCTATCCAGATTTTGCATACCATTTAGAATAGTTAGCAAAAAACGGAGAGAACAAAACAGTACACCTTTTTAAAAAACCGCTTTGTGTGGACTCAAAAGACGCTCAAACTCCTGTGTTGTCTGAAAGAGGAGTGCGGGGCAGAAGGATCTCTCTGACTCTCCAAGTTGTGCTTTCTGGGGAGAGAAGGGCGGTTACCTCTTCGGTGCGCTTGTACTCCTCACCGTGTAGTGTTCAAGTGTCGCCCCCTTCTCAACGAACTCATGGGGCCATATCTTGACGTTGTACATCCTCACGTTGTTGCTTACCACCGCGTTAT
>JALVUT010000283.1 GCA_027035445.1 Thermococcus sp. | reverse complement strand
TCGTGCATGCCGAGCCTCCCGTAGACCTCCCTGCTGGCTGGAGCCCTCGGCCAGCCGGTTAAGGTGTACTCGGGGCATGGGTAGGCGAAGACCTGCCAGTCCCTGCCGAGCTTCCCGATCAGTTCCCTCAGCTTCTTTGCAGTCTCGTACTCCTTTCCCTTCGGTCCGCGATAGATGTAGAACGGGCTGAGGAGGCAGGGGGCTATGATGAGGAGCTTCGTTCGATCACCTCCATAATTATCTTCTCTACCTTCTCCCTGAGTTCTTCAAGCGTTCCCTCGTTCACGATGACGTAGTGAGCCAGATCTTTAAGCTTGCTCGTGTGGTAGAGAGTCTCCTCGGCATCGTCCATTGCCTTGAAGTCCTTAAAACTCTTTATGCTTCTATCCTTGTTTGCCTTTCGCCTCACCAGTCTTTCGAACCTCGTCTCTGGGCTAGCCTCCACGTAGATGACCTTGCCACCGAGCCTCTTCACCGCGTTTATCTCGCCCTTGGAGCGGACGCCATCGATGACAACGTTTTCGCAGTGCCTCCTCTTGTCCACCGCCAGCCTTATGAGCACCTCCTCCCCGTACCTCTCCTTCAGGTACCTTCCAAATTCGATGAGCTTGTCACGGGTCGGATCCTCCCTCTTCGGGAGTTCTGGGATCCAAGAGTACTCCGAAACGTTATGGGTAAGCAGATCTATCAGCGGATCGCTGCAGCTCACCCTACAAAAGCCCCTCTCCTCGAAGAACTCTGCAACAGTCGTCTTCCCGGCGGCTATCTTCCCGACAACTCCTATTATCATCCCTTCCACATCCTCCAGATTAGATTCGCCCCGTCGGTTGATTCCATAAGCCCTTCATACGTCAGGTTAGCAATGAACCTGATTAAGGCCTTTCCCTCGTAGACAACTGGTCTGTTGAAGCCGAAGAGGTATTTAAGTTCGAAGAAGCCGATGTGCAGAAAGCGGAACGGGTTGAGAAGGGCTTTCCCATTCACCCATCTCAGCCCGAAAGGGAAGTCGGCCAGAACGAGTCCTGCACTCATCTCCTCCGCCATTCTTCCCAGTTTTCTTTCATCGGGGAAGAAGATTTCCCGTGGTTTCCCCTCGATGGGCTCGTACTCCAGCCTTGGAAAGGCATATTTCAGGCCAATGGCCTTGTAGGGCAGTGAAAGTCTCCTGGCAAAGCCCGTTAAGGCCTTGGCGTTGAAGCTGAGAAAGACCAGTGTGGGAACGTTTCCCCTCACCCTGGGCCACTTCCGTGGGGGGAACTCTTTCTCAGCCTTGATGATAGGAAGAAGGAAGTCAAGTTCCGTATCCCTCACCAGGTTTTCGGCTTTCTCCAGCTTTCTTCCCTTTATCTTAAGATCCAGGTTTGAGTAAACTGTTAGCTGCTTAATGCCGAGTCTTTCTCTGAGCCTACCTATGACGAAGCTGTTTCCGATGATCACGCTTTTATCGGTTCTATCGTGTGCTATGATGAAGAGCTTGTCGCTCTCCTCGTCGTACCTGACCTCGTCTATTTTGAAAGGGCTATTTGGAAAGCCGTTCTTCTTTCTTATACCCATCACCAGCTTTGAAATCTCGTCAACGGTGAACATGGCAACCACAACTTCGGGGATGGGGCTTTTAAGGCTCTCGCTGGAAATATGTTCTATTTTAGGAACAAAATTTTATAAATTGTGGAACAAATTTGAGGCGGTG
>JALVUT010000282.1 GCA_027035445.1 Thermococcus sp. | reverse complement strand
GCTTCCTCGCTCCTTATCTTAACCTCGTCCCCGACGAGGAAAACTGTAACCTCGTTCTCAAAGCTCAGATGTCTGGCACTTACAAAGCCATCGCCACCGTTGTTGCCCGTTCCCGAGAAGACAGCTATCTTAAGGCCTTTTCCAAAGCGCTCCTCTATTGCCTTAGCGACTCCAGAGCCTGCGTTCTCCATGAGCTGGTAAGGGGTTATGCCGAGCCACTTCGCGTTGATATCCCAGATGTAGACGTCCTCGATGCGCATGAGCATCACCGACTAAAACTACATTCAAAGGGTAAAAACCCATCGCTACTTCTCCCCACCCGTGGAGTAGTAGATCATGAGGGACAGGAGCATCATGGCAACGCCGAAGAAAACCACGAGACCGTCTAACTGGTCAATCGGAGACGTTATCGGGCCGAAAGACTCACAGTAGTTCGTAGTGGCGCATATTGTTATCCTTATTGAGTAATAAAGCAGCCAGAAACCAATCACAAAGATGAAAACGGCGATGACCAGAATCTTTCGGAGAAGGTCGTATTCCCGACTGGACCCCACGTCCTAACCCCCCCCACGTTTTAGAGGTGTATGCAATTAGTGAGAAGAACAGCACGAACAGAACAAAGGCCATCACTATTAAATCGGTACTGTACATGTCGGTCGAGGAAGGGACGGCTTTTCTGATGGTATAGTAGAGCACGCTGAATCCCGAGACGAAGAGAAACGTGAAGCCGAGGGCAAGCCTCTTCACGAGTCTTTCAAGTTCCTCGCAGGACATGGAACCACCGTCTTTTTTTCTATGTCAAGGAATATAAGCTTTACTCTATTTACAAATTATCCAGGGAAAGGGGACCTGCCGTCGGTGGAACGTTTCAGAGATCCCGACAAAAGAAGGAGAAGGGAAGTGTACCAGAGCAGAACCCATGGGAGGAAGACTGCGATGCTGGAAAAATCGCCCGAGAGGGCAGACTCCAGGAGAACGGACGGGAACTCCAGAAAGAGGGCCAAAACAACGTAGGCCTTCAGGAGGGTCTTTGAAAAGGGTCTGCCCGCAAACAGTCCGAGGGCAAGCTCAAAGATGGCCATAAGGGCCACATAACCAATCCAGAGGGCCATGGGTAATCTTTCGAAGACCCAGAAGTTGTACATTACTGTAAGGGAAAGGGGATACGAAAAGGCGAAAAGCCTCAGAAATAGCCTCAAAAAAATAAGAAGACGGAAAACGTACTCCATACTCCACTACCTCCATGAATAATAATGCCAAACTTTTGACATATCTGGGTTAGTGTCCGCAGTATCCATTAGGTGATTCCAAGTATTGCTCACATAAATCTCAACAGAAGATGAGTATGTCCTTACGCCATATCCATGGGTCGGAGAGGGTGTGGCATACGTTTGAGAAACCTCGTGGCAAAGGATATAACCACATTCAGTATAGGTACTGAAAGTTGTTGGAAAGACTATGCTACCATCTTCAACTCTGATACTCTCAACATCCTCGCATCCATACGTGCTATCTCTTCCCGGGTAGATAGAGCAACGTACAGAGTCATAGGTTCTATCAAGTGAAGGATCTGGATGATCTTCGTCATGGAAATGGAGCTCATAGGTAATCTTGGAGGAAGTGTATTCAACAACTATTTTGAACAGATCATTGTTGCCATTTACATTGTACGAATACCCCG
This sequence comes from Thermococcus sp., assembly GCA_027035445.1. The sequence goes on along the minus strand of JALVUT010000282.1, from coordinate 9 downwards.
CACTATCTA
>JALVUT010000281.1 GCA_027035445.1 Thermococcus sp. | reverse complement strand
AGTCGTAGGAGGGCTTCTTCTCCCACACCTTAGCAGTAAATTCCTCCAGAATGTTGTTTGGACGAGGCTTCCATTTATCGCGGCTAAAGTATATGGACAAGATTAAACACCATGAACTATTGAATGAACAGAAAAATAAACATAACTTAAAACAAACGAATAAACAGGCGTCAGAGGAGCTAGAGCGAGGATATTCTCTAGGTAATCATAATTCAAACTAAGCTTAACCCCGCACCCTCAACGAAGGCATCGAAACACGACAGGGGGTCCACGTCGGAAGCAACGCAGGCAGCCATTAAGCACCCAAGCCCCATCGAACCTCCGGAATCATGACCTAAGGACAGAAGCGTTATCAAGGACTCCAGCATCCCGTCAGCATTCCCCCTCACGAAGGAAGCTACGGCTCCGTCAACCCCTTCATTAAGGTTAAGCATGATTAACTCGCGCATAATGGTAGCGGAAAGCAGGTTAGTTCGTGTCACCAACTCACGCAAGTCAACGCTTAGCCGATCACCCTTTATCAACCCTCTATCAACTAAGGCATTGATGGTGGCAGCGAAACCGCTTACCACGTCATCGGCTGAAGGTGTGAGTCCGTGGCCTAAGCCAACAAGCTTGAGTAAGCCATCAAAGACTCGGGCTAGGGCAGGCGGTTCAGAGGTGCTTTTCTTAATTGCATTCCTTATGGCAAGTAGGACCTGCGGGTGCGGTACGGAGTCCGTCACTGCTGCGGCGTAGCCGAAAGCCCTAGCCACCGAAAGTAACTCTTTAAGGGTAAGGAACGTAGCCTCGCCGTGAAGGGTGCGGTAGGCGGGTTCCCACATCACTGCGTCATTAAGGTGGATGGTAAGTTCATTGCCTTTAGAACAGAGTGATAAGCCCACGCTTGACTCGCTAACAAGCATCGTACGTACGCTCACGTCCGCAGGGTTAAGTACGTCCTTGAAGCCGTTAGGCAGAGTAGCTATCTCAGTCCAAGGAATGTTTATAGTGAATGACGCCCTCAGCGGCTTAGTGGTTATAGTGATTAATCCATGATTGCGTAGAAGCACGTTGATGGTGTTCCTGAACACCCAAACTCGCTCCACTACGTGGTCACTGTCTTGGTGGGCATGAAAAAAGAGTTTTCGCAGTGCCTCAGCGCCGACCGTTAGTGCTGTGAGTTCTGTCCTCATGTGTGCACTCACTAACCTGACCTTACTATATGCCGTACTTCTGTGCAAATCTGCGTAGCGCGGCTTTGAATGGCTCTATGGGGAATTGCACTATTCCTGCTCCCACCTGCCCTATGCCCGGTTCTTTGTGCGCAACGCCAGTGTTTATTGTCGGTGTTATCCCGGTCTTCACGACCTTCCTGATGTCTACTCCTGTCGGTGTTCCTTGGAAGCCTAGGTACGGTATCGTGAAGTACTTGTGCTTAGTGTACGTTATCTCGTACATCCTCTTGGTATTCTCGATGGCGAATTCAACGGTGCTCCCTACGTAGCTGATTATGGCTGGTGCGGCAGCCATGGCGAAACCTCCGAAGCCCGCGGTCTCGGTTATTGATGAGTCACCTATGTCTGGGTTGGCGTCCTTCTCCGAGTAGCCTGGGAACCAGACTCCCTTAGGTATCGGTGCTGGCGCGGTGAACCATTCCTCACCTAAGCTACTCACCCATATGCCCATGTCCGTGCCGTTCCTGGTCATGA
>JALVUT010000280.1 GCA_027035445.1 Thermococcus sp. | reverse complement strand
TCTCAACGATTCGTTTGATTTCATCCAGCGAGAAGCTTACATCAGCGAACACCTCAACGACATCTGCAGTTCCAGCGGCGCTTGTTATAGCCCGGGAGGAGGTTTTGGGTATTGTAAGCCCGGCCGCCGCAACTATAGGCACGACGAGGATGTTGGTCTTGTTGCCCGGGACGCCGCCTATACTGTGAACGTCCATTATCGGTTTTCTGTCGATGTCCAGCATGTCCCCGGTCTCAGCCATGGCTATCGTCAGGGCTGCAATCTCATCCATGTCGAGACCGTTTATCTCAAGGGAGGTCACGAAGGAGCTTATCTCAATGTCTCTGAGTTTCCTGTCGACTATATCCTTCACGATGCTCTCGATCTCGACCTTTCTGAGCTTCTCTCCATGCATCTTTTTCTTAATGTAATGAACGCTCTCGGGGGTACCGGCTGGAACTACCAACACGACCTCGCCCTCCGAGAGGTTGTGGAGCTTAAGAATGTCCCTGCTGATCCCGATCTCCCCTTCCTTTACAAGATTGCTCAGGATAACACTTCCATAAACACTCTTCTTCCCTGCTTCAAGCTTCACCAGATCATCGGGATGAAGCCCGGCTTTTCTAGCCTCCACCTCATTTATAAAAACGGAGTGCCTTCCGCTGTGCAGATCCAGCAACCTGACCTTAGCCTTCATATCAATCCCCCCACGTACTCACAAGTTCCTTATTTTTAGAGGGAGGGTACTTAAATGTTTTTGACGTACAAAACACAAAAATCGGGTGGGGTTCGTGGAGGTATAACGTGGAGATGTAAAACAGAGGTCAGTTGCTGGCCACCTGCAGGGCTGTACCTCAAACAACATTATGTTCCGGTTCCCAGTCCTGAGTAGCACGCAACACTTTCATCTCATAACCGAGCTTTAGCCCCCCATGAGACCCAACAGGTTTTAAAAACTCAATGATGCCCAAAATATTGGTAAACAAAAAGGGTCAGGTCACAGGTTTTTAACCTCTTCGTCTATCGATTCCTCCAGGGTCTTCTCCCACTCTTCCACGTCAAAGTCTACCAGTTCGCTCTCAAGGTCTTCCTTCAGGTTCGTCACGCGCCTCTTAAGCGCGCTCTTGGTTTCCTCATCGTAAACAACATAGTACGGATTGCTCTTAGCTGAGAGGTACAGGAGCAGGAGAAGAATGTTGAGTACTACTAATATTATGACAATTCCTATTATCAGCCCTCCTGCCATTATCTCCTCCCCCCAAAGAGTGCTTTGAACACCCTCTTTATCGGGCTTTCTGGTGCTGGCGGCTGCCATTTGATGCCGGCGAGCTTCGCTGCTAGCTGTTTGATTGAGATCGCCGCCGGACTGGTAGGATTCTTAATGACCAGCGGAACACCGTATGCACTCGCCCTCTTCACCTCGGGATCCTCCGGAACGACCCCCAAAACCGGAACCTCCAGGATTGCCTCGATTTCCTCCTGGCTGAGCTCCGTCTTTTCATTGGTGACCCTGTTTAGAATGGCACCCAGCGGTAAGGTCCCAAGTTTTTCGGCGATCAATTTGGTTTTAAGGGAGTCCGTGATAGCGGATATCTCAGGATTTGTGACGATTATAAGCTCTTTACCTATCAACAGAGCCGTCACGGATGTCATCTCAAGGCCAGCGGGGGCATCGATTAAGATAAAATCTGCCATCTGGCTTATTTCCCTTATGACCTCCCGGAGACGTTCCGGTTTGGCTTTCTTGATTTTTTCGAGGCTTAGACCACCCGGTATGACCTTAACTCCAGCGGGTCCCTCATAGACGGCATCTTTTAAATCGGCTTCTCTTGCAAGGACGTCATGCAACGTTATCGGTATATCCTCCATACCAAGAACTAGGCTCAAGTTGGCCATCGTTATGTCCGCGTCTATCAGTATAACCTCCTTGCCGAATTGAGCTAACGCAACACCGAGATTTGCAACAGCTGTTGTTTTACCGGTTCCACCTTTTCCTGAAGCAAAAACAATTGAACGGCCTTCCAAAGTTAACACCTCCACCGTGAGCGGTACACCACTTTCTGGTGGCCCTTCAAACTCGGGCATCTATGGAGTAATCACTGGTTTTGCATGTGATGGGTAAGGAGAGTGTGCTTTTATCTTTTGCGGTTCGCTACTCAAAAAATGTAAGGGAAGTGCAGAAGGGTGCATTACTCCCCTTCAGCTTCTCTCTCCAGTTTCTTTTTGGCAACTTCCGCGGTTTCCCCAAGGCTCCTGAAGAGCTTGAGCATCTCCATTGGAAGGGTTAGAACTATTACGTTACTCTTGTCCCCCGCGACATCACCTATTGTCTGGAGTGTCCTGAGTTGCAGGGCCATTGGATGCTCGGAGATGATCTCCGCAGCCTCGCGGAGCTTCTCCGCAGCCTGCCTCTCAGCCTCTGCCAGGAGTATCCTCGCCCTTCTCTCACGTTCTGCCTCAGCCTGCTTTGCCATTGCCTTCTGCATCTCCGCTGGAAGTTCAACATCCTTTATCTCAACGGTGCTGACCTTTATACCCCACGGATCAGTCGCTTCGTCAATGATCTTCTGCAACTCCATGTTTAGTTTTTCTCTCTCGCTGAGGAGTTCGTCAAGATGTGCCTGCCCTATGACGCTCCTGAGGGTTGTCTGGGCTATCTGACTGGTCGCCATTATGTAATTGGCCACCTGTGTGACAGCCTTTACTGGATCAAGTACACGGAAGTACACAACGGCGTTGACCCTTACGGGCACGTTGTCCTTTGTTATGGTTTCCTGAACCGGGACGTCGAGGACACGTGTCCTGAGGTCGATGACAACTGCCTTCTCGAACACTGGTATTATGAAAAAGATCCCCGGTCCTCTTGCCCCGACGACCCTGCCAAGCCTGAAGATAACTGCCCTCTGGTACTCCTTCACTATCTTTATGGCACTGGCCAAAACAATCAAAACAAAGAACAAAATTATGCCTATCACTACTGTACTAAGTGCGGCCATTTTCTTTTCCCTCCTTCGAAACTATAAGAGTTAATCCCCTTATTTCGACAACAACAACATCCTCTCCAACCTTTATTGGTTTTCCGTCCTTGCTAACGGCCTTCCACAGTTCACCATGAATCTTTATAATGCCCTCCGGTGCTATATCCTGAACGACCCTGCCCCTCTTGCCTACAAGCTCTTCTCTTCCAGTTTCAGGTTTTCTCCTGTGTGCCCTGACTACCGCAGCCATGCCAAAAGCGAAAAAGAGACCAATGATCAGGGCCAGTACCACGATAACGATCCTCAGATTCTCGTAAACGTTGCCACTCACAAGGTGCTCACCTCCCCCTCCAAAGAGCAGGATACCACCCATGATGGAAGTTGCCACTCCTGCAACTGTAAAGAGCCCAAAGGTCGGTGTAAGTGCCTCCGCGATGAAGAACACCATTGCAAGCAGTATCAGCAGAAGTCCGGAAGTGCTGTAACCAAAATAGCCCAAGCCTATTAAGCCAAGGGCCAGCAGTATCGCACCCACGGTCTCAGGAACGTGCCATCCAGGGGTCAGAAAACCGAGGACGAGGCCGAGAATACCGAGGTTTAAGAAAAGGTATGCTATTGTTGGGTCAGTGATATAGTTTATCAGAACGTCCTTGAAAGACTGTCTAAGGTATACAACCCTGACGCCCGTCAGATGAAGGACCACCTTCCCGCGTCCAGCAACAGCGATCTTCGTCTTCATCCCATTAACCTTCTGGAGCAGACTGGGGACGTCACTGGCAACGGCCTCCACAACGTGAGCCTTGAGAGCCTCCTCCGGTGTTAGACTCAGATCTTCCGTGATAAATTCTATAGCGGCCGTTTCATTTCTCCCACTCTCCTGGGCAAGCGAACGCATGTACGCCGTATAAAAGTTGCGTATTTTTTTCGGCGCCTTAACTATGCTTCCGTTTGCTGCGTATCCCATTATGGGCTCACAAGCACCTATGCTAGTCCCCGGGGCCATGGCAATAATGTGAGAACCCATCGCAATGTACGTCCCAGCGGAGGCGGCAATTGCTCCCCTCGGTGCCACGTAGATGATGACTGGAACGGTGGAGTTCTGGATCTCAGAGACGATCTTCATCATAGCATCCCCCAGCCCGCCGGGGGTGTTGAACTCTATTATGAGCGCCTCAGCATGGCCTTCCTCGGCCGCAGAGATATAGCGGGAGAACTGATCAACCGTATAACCGGTTATCATACCGTTTATTTTGGCCACGTAAACGGTATGGCCCTCCCCCGCATTCACGAGGGGGATGAAAAACATTAAAAGAAAGACCACTGCAAACACGGCACCCCTCCTCATTTTCCGCCCCATACCTAATACCACTTCAAGGTTTAAATCTTTCGCCCTCACCCAAAAGTGATTTATACATTGAACTCAAACTCGGCAACATGGAGGATCTAGCCTCATACCTAAAGAGGTTCAGGGTATCGTCGGGAAAGAAAAAGGTTGATGTGGCCTGGAAGATAGTGCGCGAAGCCGCTAGATACGCCCGCTATGAGCCCTACTGGAGGTTCCTGAAGGAGAACTTTAACGTTCAGGCAAGGGATGTAAAGGAAGCCATACTGTTTCTCGAGGAACATGGAGAGATTGAGATAAAGCGGGCTGTTGATGGGAGGCATCTCTATGTTTCCACCCTAAAGGATATAAGGGAGAACCCCGTAAAGCTCGACCGATGGCTGAAATTGACCTGAGAAAAGTAACCTACGAAATGATACCCAATGGAACATGGAGATATGATGGAGTTTTCTGGCAGGCGCTGGATTACGGTGTGGTGGGCTTCGATGGGGAGAATTTCTATTTTCCTGAATCCCTTTCCCTCAGGGAGAGGAAAGATGCCAGGGAGCGGATAAGCTTCATTCTTGGCCTTGATACTGACCTCGATGAATTCTACAGCCAGATTGCCGGTTCAAAGTTTGCATTCCTCAGTGAGGAGTTTCACGGCCTGACTGTCCCTGCTTCACCGTATAAATACCAAGCGCTGGTCGAGGCGGTTGCCCAGCAGCAGGTTTCCTTTGAGTTTGCCAAAAGGACAATTGCAGAACTCGTAAAACTGAGTGGCAGAAAGGTGGGTGATCTGTATCTCTTCCCTAAGCCTTCAGATATCGGTGAGCTAACTCTGGAGGAGCTAAAAAAAGCAAAGCTTGGATACAGGGCTGGATATATAAAGCATCTGACCGAGCTGATAATCAGAGGGCAGCTCAAGCTTGATCTGGAAGGAATTGATGAAGAGGAAGGGATAAGATATCTGACAAAGTTCAGGGGAATAGGGAAATGGACGGCGGAGCTTTTTCTGGCATATGGCCTGAGGAAAAACATCTATCCTGCAGGGGATCTCGGGCTCAGACGGGGCATTGCAAAGATTTTTAACCTGCGGCCTAAAGAAGTCGGGGAGAGGGACGTGAGGGAAATCCTTGAACCTTATGGAAAATGGAAGGGGCTACTGGCCTTCTACGTAACCTGCTATGATAGGAAGACCGAAATTGAGGGGAAAAAAGGTGGATGAAGTTGAAGTAAAGCTTCCAAGGGAGAAGTTCAAGGAGATCAAACGGAAGGACGTCAATACCGCTCTTCAGGAAAATCTTCCAAAGGTTGAGGAGACATTAAGGGCAGAGCGTGAGCGGTTTCTCCGCGAGAGGATTGCCAGACTGGAGGAAAAGCTCCGCGGGATGGAGGCTGAAATCGAAGAGCTCAAGGAGTTCTATGAGAAAGCTCTGAAGGACAAGAAGACGATGATGGCGGAGCGCGACAGACTCAGGAAGGAGAACGCCAAGCTTAGGGAGAAGCTTGAGGGAAAGAAGCGTGAGCTGGAGAAGGTCCACGAATCGTGAACAAAATGTTCATGAAGTGTGAACGAGAGTGTTTTATCATGCACGAACTGCTCTCAACTGAGGAAAGAATCAAGGTGCTCCAGTACGCCTTAGAGTGCTGTATCGTTGGGGTAGAGGAAGTAGCTAAGGTTACCAGGCTGAGCAAGGGACTCGTCTCGAAGACCCTCTCACTCCTCGCGAAATACGGAATAGCGGAAAAAGAGAGGAGAAAGCTTAGAATCCCGGAAATACCACAGAAAAGAGAGCTAAAAAGGTTTCTGAACTTCATAACTCTATACTCAAAGCTCAGGGCACTAAAAGAGGACTGGGTTGTCTCCCTTGGCCTCTACGGGGAGCTTCGCGAGGGGGGAGAACCGGCCGGAGAGCGACCTCGATGTCTGGGTTCTCACCAGAAGCCCCAAAATCTCAAGGTCAGCCAAGCTCAAGAGGGAGATAGAGCTTGCCGTGGGAAGAGAGGTAAACCTGCTCCCGCTCACCCCGAAGCGCCTGAAGACCCTGAAAGAAAACGACCCGGTGTTCTACTACTCTCTGGTTTACGGCTCAATGGTGATATGGGGGGAGTCCCTTGAGGAGGTTTCAAGTCTGCGTGGAGAGGGGGCTGCTGAGAAGGGTTTTCAGGGACGGCTGGAGGGAGAAGAGCCACTGCTACATAGCGCGCTACCTTAAGGAGTTCTATGCGAAGACGGGAAGCTCGATGGGGGATGTGTTGAACTCCTGGACAGGATGCGCGGGCTGGGCATGAGGACCAGTATGATATTGCGTATACCCACGAAGCTGAGGAAGCTGAAGGGGGACTGGAAATAGCCGGCGAGTTTACCGGGGCCATCAAAAAACTCATGGAGGAGTCGGAATGAGGCTCATCATCAAACCCGAAAAGGGCTTTGGAAAGATCAACGCCGAGCTCAATGAAGACCTGGCCGGCGAGATAAACCGGCTGAGCGAGAGGTACGGCGTTCCGGTTGAGAGGGTAATCAAGATCGCCCTCACCGGTGAGTTTAAAGAACCCACGGGGGACATTAAGGAACTGGAAAGGAAAGTCAAAGAACTTGAGAAGAAAGCCTGGGTGCTTGAGAAGGAATACTCACCGCTCCGCTTCAAGGCCTACGGACTGAGTGAGGACAATAAAGTGCTGGCAATAGAACTCTCCGGGTTGATTGCTGAGAACAGCGGACTCAGGCGGTTCTTGAGGCTCAAACCGAAACACAAACCAGAGCTGAGAAAACTTATATCCTACTACCTCCAAGGCTAAACCGCGGATGATGAGAGCGAATTGCACGGATCGATGAAGAACAACGCCATCTGACGTTGCCCCGGCGGGCTGTGATGACTTCAAGACAGACTTAGCCGGTTTCCGGCGATGACGTACCCTATGAGCGCCGAGCCCGTCCGGGGCGCTTTCTCCTGCGCCTCTTCGGGATCAGCCTGACAGGACTACCACAGTCGGGGCAGATTCCCTCCGGCGGCTCTTCCTTGAACCTTCTTCCGCAACCGATGCAGACATAATTCCAGTGGATAACCCGCTTTATACCCCGCTTAAGGGTTCTGAACCCTATACCCAGCGTTCTGGCTATGTTCTGGAGGTTGTAGTCGTCCGTGAGAAGCACCCCCCTCAGTTCGTAAGCCAGTGCAAGAATTTCAACGTCAGCCTCGCTGAGTTCATTTAATTCGCCCGTTTTCCTTGCTGCCTCTCTGACGGTCTCAGTGCTGCTGCGCGATGGGGATAAAATCCTAACTTTCCCAGCACTGATAAGCCCTTCAAGAAAGAGCCTCGATCCAGGGTCCTTCACTTCTTCGAAGACCTTCGGCGTCGTAACACCTTCAACATCAATCCCCTGGATGAATATAGCGGCATCAATGACCAGCATGATGAAAGTTCAGCACGGGGGTTAAAGCTTTATCCCTTACGGAAAATTAAAGAAAGGGCTGGTCACAGGTCAACCTTTCGGAATTTCTCCCTTGGAGTCATGTATGCCCTTTTGCTGTGAGATAATCCAGCAAGCACAGTTGCAACTGCTGTATA
>JALVUT010000279.1 GCA_027035445.1 Thermococcus sp. | reverse complement strand
TACCACACGACAGCACCGGTAACCACGGCGGCCGCCGGGCCAGCAGTTAGGATGTGTGCTATGGCCATTGCTGGAACCGAGACACTGAGGCTGTAGGGGCAGTAGCCAGGCTGTATGTGGGGCTGGATCCCAAGTTCCGTCCCGGCTACCGTAGCTGCAGTGACTATACCAACGTAAGCACCGACTCCAGCAGAGACGACCTCGTCCAGCCCCACTCTCTTTGTGAGGAACCTGTAAGTGTAGTAACCCACAAAGGGCAGAACAACCCCCATGTTAAAGACGTTGGCGGCATAGGTTGTTATCCCACCGTCACCGAAAAAGAGTGCCTGTATAAGTAAGACTATTGTGAGTGAGACTGTTGCAGCCCAGGGGCCGATTAGAATCGCTATTATGGTTCCTCCGACTATATGGGCCGTTGTGCCTCCTGGAACCGGTAGGTTGTACATCATGACCAAAAACGCAAAGGCAGTAAGCACCCCGAGCAACGGAACCTGCTGGGGCTTCAGTCCCTTCAACCACTTGAACGCTCTGTACCAGATTGGGGTCATGACAGCGTAAAACAAGGCGCATGTGTACGGGCCCAAGTATCCATCGGGGATGTGCATGATTCACCCTCCATTTGCTGGTGTTATTCTATCAAGAAATGGTAGCATAATATAAAAGTGTTTTGGAACTCTGGTATTACCAACCAGAGGTTTGAAAGCTATGGATGTAAAAAAGCAGACAGGTCACAGGTAATTTCTATCCTCTTCCTCCTGGGTTCCGGGCATTCCCTGTTCAAGCATTGCCTTCTGCATTTCCTGAACCTTCTGAAGTATCTCTTCGGTTTCCCTAGCACGTTCATCAAGGGCGCTCATGTCTAGCTCTATACCGAGTATCCTGGTTACAGCATTTAAAACCGCCTTTGCGGCCTTCGGGTCCACGATGTATCCCAGACTCTCCCCGAGCAGACTTATCCCGTACATTGAGCGGAGTTTTCCTATTCCGAGAAGGAGACCCGCGGCTCCTACTATGGCTCCTCCTTCGTCTTCCCTCCACAGGATCTCAGTGGAACAGCCCTCAAGTTTCTTCTTGTAATGTTCAGCAACATCTTCGTGGGTTACCGCCGCTAAAACCCTCGGTTCCCCCTGGAGTTCGGGAACCTGAAAGCCCCCCATCGTGATTATTTCCTTTGTTCCAAACTCTCCAACAAAGTCAAGCATTTTGCCGACGACCTCGTAGTGACCCGGGCTGTCGGTAGGGGCTACCTGCTGGTCACCTGTGATGATTATCAGGTCTCTGCCGTTCTCATCTGGGTTCTTCCAGTAGTAGAACTCGTTCTTCATTAGCTCCACGATGGCATTCCGTCTTATGATAACCTGGTGCATGAAGTGGGGGGAGTAAAGATCGGCAAACTTTATTGCCTCTAACTCTTGGATCATGTGGTCTGCAGCGAGTTTGCCCACCAGTCCTATTCCGGGTAACCCCTCTATGAAGATGGGGTTTCGGAGCTCAGGCTTTTCATACATATAGATGGTTGTTTCCCTCATTTTTTCACCTCTTTTGGGGCCCCAGTTTTTCCCGCTTAAGCCTGCGCCGGTACTCCCCGTAGGGATCCTCCGGTGAGAACCGTGGGGGATGCGCCACCTTGGTTCTCTCCCCGCAGATTGGACAGACCTCCTTGAGAGTGTACCGGCCACAGTTGGGGCACTTTTTTATATGAAACCTCATGCTTATCCCTTCAGGTTCCTCTCCTTTTGACCTTCTTTATGCGTTTTTCCTTTCTTATCAGGGTTGCCTCCCCACCGGCCTCTTTGATAACCCTGAGTATCTCCTCTGCTATATCCTCAAGGACTTCCTCAGCCTTATAGTAGTCCGGTGCCGTTATGTCTATCCTGTACCTTGGGGCACCTTGATAGGAGAAGTTCACGTCAACCTCCTTGTCCGCGTTGGTTCTATCGCGGGCACGAACGAGGGCTTCCTTAATGATGTTGATTCCATCGGGTTTTGGGACGGTTATCTCGAACTCAGCATCAATGGTAACGGTTGGAACCTCAACGTAGGACCCTATTATGCCCGTCAGGGGCTCAAGCCACTCATCGGGCACAAGCCCTTTGAGGACGTCCATACCGTTCTGTGCAGCGTCTTCAAAGGCGGTGTAAACCTCCCCATACTCCTCCTCAAGTGGAACCCAGACCGCTTCCCATGCCTCATCAAAGCTTTTTCCTATCTTATCTGCTGCCATCTTAAGCAGGTTCTCGGCCTTCTGAGCCCTTTTATACTCTTGAAGCTTGGCCTTCCTCTGTTGCTGGTTGACCCTTTTGAGGCTGAGATCGACGTGACCCTTCCCACGATCAATGCGGATGACCTTTACAACGACTTTCTGACCTTCCTTGACATAGTCCCGGATGTTCTTGACCCAGCTGGAGGCCACCTCGCTTATGTGCATGAAGCCCTCCCTGCCCGGGTACTCGTCCAGTCTAAGAAATGCACCGTACGGATGAATGCTCTTAACGGTGGCTATAACAAACTCTCCCTCCTCAGGATAATCCTTAGCTTTCCTGGGCATGAAAATCACCTCTTTCCTTTACCTGGGGAATTTACGGAGGGAGGTTTTTAAAGTTTAGGAGAACGATGAAAGACAAAGGAAAAGGGGTTCACTCAAGAACCTCAAGAATCTTGGCCTTGATGATGCCCTTTCCTCCGGTCGGCTCGATGAGAGTTGCGCCGCAGACGAGGCAACGGACGGTCGTGGCCGGGTTGCTGAAGACGATCTGTTCATTGCCACAATCAATGCACTTGACGCGGAGGAATCTGCTCCTGGGCATTGGGATGAGGTTCTTTGGAAGGGCCATCAGCTCACCTCCACCAATTCAAACTTCTTCACACGGAAACCTTTTCCCCTGATGTGGGCCTTGCCGCAGACCGTGCACCTGAACCTGAGGTCGAGCTTCTTGACAGGCTTCTCCCTTCCGGCCGGGTTCGGCCTCGGGAAACCGCGGTAACCCTTCATGATCCTCCTGAATCTTCTCTGACCCTGGCTGAGCTCGCTCCTCGGCCTCTTCTTGACCTTCTCGACCTTGTGAATCGTGTGCTTCCTGCAGTACGGGCAGTAAGTCCTTATCTGTTTTGGATACTTCATTCTCTCACCTCCAGAGAGGGCCCGGTAGGCTCCTACCTATGCCTCGGACACCCCCGAGCCGTGAGGCATGATAGTGCCTGCAAACCCCGGTAAGCGGGAGGCTTTAAAAAAGTTTTTGCCCTGGTGGGCAGAAAAACGGGGCGTAAACTGCTACCGGGAAAACCTGCATATCACTCGGCGGTGGCGTAGTAGCAGTGTTTTAGTGAGAGTATCTTTCCCCCTTTTGAGGCTTTTAATAGCTTTATCAACCTCTTTCTTGTCTATACCCGCCAGCTCGGCAATCTCCGCCCCCCTGACTGGCTTTTTCTGCTTCTTCTGGGATATTAAATATGAGTTCAACTCGGCCATTTCAACCACTTCCTGGGTTTGTTAAAGAAACTAAAAGATATCAAATCTAAAAGTTTACCGGTTCTTTTAAAGCTGAAGGATAAGGGGCACCACGAACGGAATGAGGAGGGTTAGAATAAAGCCGTGGACAAAGGCCACAAGCGTCACGTCGCTTCCCCCATACTTTGTCATTACGGCCAGAGTTGTGTCCATGGTGGTCGCCCCTCCTATCGAAACCGCGGGCCCCTTTGGAAGTCCCTTTATCGCAAGGGGGTACATAAGTATCGTGAGCATCTCCCTTACGAGGTTAGCCAGAAAGCCCAGTGTTCCGTAGATCACTGAATATTGACCTATCAGCGGGCCGGTAAGGGAGTACCAGCCACAGCCCGCTGCAACTGCGAGGCCCCACTTCATACCCACACCTAAGAGTGCTGATGCAACTACTCCCCCCAGCAGGGAGCCTGAGAGGGTTATAAAGGGCAGGGTGATGGCAAGGCTTCCGAACTCCTTGATCCTCCCAGTTTCAAACCTCTGCCCCAGTTCGATACCGACAATGAAGATAAGGATGTAGAGTACAAGCTCGTAGAGGTTTCCAAAATTCAGCCTGTAACCACGGCCTACAAGGAGGCCTAGGATCAATGAGAGGACAACGTATCCAAGGAACCTCATAACCATCTCCCCACTAGGATTGCCATTCCAACGCTTCCAGCTATGGTAAATGCTGCAAAGACCACGGAGGAGAGCAGGAGCCAGATTGCGCTGATCTGAACCCTTCCGGCATTGATCCCCATGAGGAATATCAGTAGCAGTAGGACGGCGTTCATGGGGGTGTTGAGGTTTGTCCTCTTACCCTGCCTCCTGAGGAGATAGCCGGCAAGAGCCCCTAGGATAAGGGGGATGAAAATGTTCATGTCACAGGATTAAGCGTGAGGATAATAAACTTAACGCTTCATAAAACTCGGAAGCAAAAATCCCCCGTAGATGGCCTCACGGGTGTCTGAGACCCCTGACGGAAATCAGAGAGAACATAGGATGGATTTCATCTGGCGACCGCGGGGGGAGTCTGGCAGATTCTGTTCCGGGGATTCTGCGGGGTTGATATAAAGGATGACACCCTCGAAATCCGGCCGAATCTCCCTCCCGAATGGAAGAAGGTGGAGCTCAGGTTCCGCTTCAGGGGCAATCTGGTGGACCTGAAGGTCGGAAAGGAAGAGGTAACGGTCAGTATGGCCGAAGGAGGAAAAGTTAAGGTCAGGACGCCCAGGGAAGAGGCAGAGGTAAAGCCTGGAGAAACGGCTGTTCTGGAGGTCTGATATTCATTTCCTGCCGTTTAGTCCTTTAGATGAGTTATCCCTACCATGAGGAGTGCGGACAGTGGGCTGTTATTGCAGAGGACGGGCTCGGAGGGTGTTCACGTCATCATCCGTGAGCTTTCAGTTTGCTTGCTAATCCTCATCGCCCGGATCTTTTCGGGTGTTTCTTTTTTAAAGCTGTTTCCCCTATCCTAATGTGAAGGTTTTTATTGTGAATTTCATATCCTTAAAACGGTGATTGAAATGATCCGTGCATCCGAAAGAGCCATGGGGATTAAGTACGCCATAAGGGACGTTGTCCTCCCGGCAAGGGAGCTTGAGGGGAGGGGAATAAAAGTTATCAGGCTCAACATAGGCGATCCCGGTAAATACGACTTTCAGCCCCCCAAGCACATGAGGGATGCGTACTGTAAGGCCATCCAGGAGGGCCACAACTACTATGGCACCAGCGAGGGTCTTCCAGGGATGAGGGAGGCTATCGTCCAGCGTGAGAAGAGAAAGAACGGCGTTGAGATCACACCGGACGACGTCCGCGTTACCGCCGCGGTTACAGAGGCCCTTCAGTTTATATTTGGTGCCCTGCTCAATCCCGGCGACAACATACTCGTTCCCAGTCCGAGCTATCCTCCCTACATCGGTCTGGTCAAGTTCTACGGCGGCGTTCCGAACGAGTACCTTACCGTCGAAGAGAACGGCTGGCAGCCGGACATCGACGACATGAGAAGGAAAATCAACGAGAAAACCAGGGCAATAGCCGTTATAAATCCGAACAACCCGACCGGCGCGCTCTACGAGAAGAAGACCGTTAGGGAAATTCTCGACCTTGCCGGGGAGTACGACCTTCCTGTAATAAGCGACGAGATATACGACCTCATGACCTACGAGGGGAAGCACGTCTCACCCGGCTCGCTCACCAAGGACGTTCCGGTCATCGTCATGAACGGCATGTCTAAGGTCTACTTCGCCACCGGCTGGCGGCTCGGCTACTTCTATTACGTCGATCCCGAGGACAGGCTCGCCGAGGTCAGGGAAGCCATAGACAAGATGGCCAGGATAAGGATATGCCCGAACACACCGGCCCAGTTCGCGGCAATAGCTGGCCTAACCGGCCCAATGGATTATCTCGACGAGTACATGGCCAAGCTTAGGAAGAGAAGGGACTACATCTACAAGCGCCTCACGGAGATTCCGGGAATAAGCACCACCAAACCTCAGGGAGCCTTCTACATCTTTCCCAGGATAGAGGAGCGCTCCAAGTGGAAGAACGACTTCGACTTTGTTATGGATTCCCTCAACGAGGCTCATGTCCTCTTCGTTCACGGCTCGGGCTTTGGCTACGCCGGTGACTGGCACTTCAGGATAGTCTTCCTGCCGCCGGTTCCAATTCTGGAGGAGGCTATGGACAGCTTCGAGGCCTTTATGAGGAGGAGGCTCGCCGGATGAGCCTTTTGGTTTCTTCTTTTCACCTTTACCTCTAATGCCAGTTAAATGGGAAAATTAACCTCCGGAAACCACAGGGATGACCTCAACGTAGTCGTTGTCTTTTACATTTTCGTCTTCTAGTGCCACCCTGCCGTTGAGCCTGGCTATCGCGCTCTCCGTGTTGAAGCCGATCCCGCGGAGGACGTCCGCCACTTTCATACCCTGCTCCCACTTCAGTTCCCTTTCTATACCCCTGCCGAGAACCTTGACCCTGATCATCTCCATCATCGTAGGACATAACTTTATATTGGTTTATAAACTCCACCGAACATCAATGACTTTGGATTTGGTTCGCATTTCATTCTGGCGTCTCATTGCCTTGAAGGAGCAAAGCCCTTAAAATGACCGTTTGATAGATAAATCCCTTAAAAATTGGCGAATTTCAGGAAAGGCGCGCAATCTTCTGTCAGTACTCTATGGGAAGCGTATCCCCAGAAGTGCCGGGATTTTGCCTCAACATCCTCGTAAAGGGCTGTTATGGTGGGGCCGCCGAGATTCGAACTCGGGTCACGGGCTCCCAAAGCCCGCAGGATAGACCAAGCTACCCCACGGCCCCAACCCGCGGTAGTGCAATGACGTGTTCCTTATTAAGCTTTTCGCTCTTGGCAAATCCCCTGTGCTGAGCCCCATCATGTGGAGTGATCCATCAATAGTATATCTCCAAGACTTCCTTCGGCGTTTCTTAGGGCAAGTTTTATAAGAGAAGTCCACGAGCTTAGGGCGAGGCGAGACCGGTGGGGCGAGAGATAACCGAGGAAAAGCTTCAGAAGTACTTTAAAATAACGGAAGAGGCACTTAAAACCCTTGAAATTGTCGTCCACGAGAAAAGCCTCTTAAAGGCAGTTGCCGATGATTTTCTGACGATGGCCAGGAGCTATTTTGATGACGCCCGTTACTATTATTCTAGGGGAGACTACGTGACGGCCTTTGCCGCGCTCAACTACGCCCACGGTTTCATAGACGCGGGGGTAAGACTGGGAGTGTTTAAGGGAGAGAATGACCGGCTGTTTGCCTTTGGGTAAGGGGTGAGAACATGGGTGACTACGTCGTTGTTTTGGAGGCACCTATAATCGTTAGGGACGTTGAAGCCTCGGACGATGCAATAAACGTTGCAGTTTCGAAGGTTGCCAAGGCTCTTAACAAGGAGAAGCTGGACTTCGTCAGGGTCGAGATCGGTTATTCCCAGTGCCCTGTTTGCGGTGCCCACTTTGAGAGTGCTTTCGTGATAGGCAACGTGGGCCTCGTGGGGATGTACCTCACCATCAAGGTATACAACGCTCAGACCATCGAGCATGCCGAGCGGATCGCCAAGGCCGTCGTCGGCAAGGCCCTCAAAAAGGTGCCCCTGAAGATATATGAAATACGGGAGCTCAGTGAGGAAGAGGAAGGTAACGGGGTGGAGCTGAGGGAGTGAGGGGTGTTGTTTTTGATCATGCCCCTCTCGTATCTCCCATCAGACCGTACCGACAAAGCTTTTAAACACTCTTTAATCAACAACCGACATAGCAGATGGAGGTTTTGCCATGACAAAGTTCATCTTCGTCACGGGTGGCGTCGTCAGCGGTCTTGGGAAGGGAATAACCAGCGCTTCCCTTGGGATGCTTCTGAAGGCTCGGGGATTCAGGACGACCAACATCAAGATCGACCCCTACATCAAC
>JALVUT010000278.1 GCA_027035445.1 Thermococcus sp. | reverse complement strand
GTTAAAGCGGTTAAGGACGTGACCGACAAGCCGGTAATAGCAAAGCTAACACCTAACACCAACGACATAGCAAAACTGGGCCTCGCGGCCGAAAAAGCCGGAGCCGATGCGGTCTCGGCCATAAACACGCTGAAAGCAATAGCTATCGACGTCTACGCTAGAATGCCCATCCTGAGTAACAAAATCGGCGGTTACTCCGGGCCGGGTATTAAGCCCATCGCTCTGAGAGCTGTCTACGACCTCGCGAGGGCCCTTGACATTCCTGTGATAGGAGTGGGCGGCGTAACAACCTGGCAGGATGCGGTCGAGTTCCTTTTAGCTGGAGCCTCGGCGCTTCAGATTGGCACTGCCGTCTCACTCCGGGGCTGGCGAGTGTTCCGGGAGATAAGTGAGGGAATCAAGAGGTACCTTGAGGAGGAAGGATTTTTAAGCGTGGGAGAAATCGTGGGGTTGGCCTTGGAGTGAGGTGGTGTGAAAATGAAGCGAGCGGTCGTTCTGTTTTCGGGCGGACTGGACTCAACGGCCTGCATCTACTGGGCGAAGAGGAACTACGATGAAGTGATAATGCTCACGGTCAACTACGGCAGCAATGAGGAGAAGGTAACTAACCACGTTGCGGAGTTCTTCTCGAAGGGGCTGGACGTCCCGCTGAAGATCGTCAGGCTAGACTTCCTCGAGGAGTTCTCGAAGCTCCGCGGGACGACGCTCGTCGGCGGGGAGACGCCGAAGGTCTCTGCTGAGGAGCTTGAGGACATGAGCGTCGCGCGGGAGACCGCGAAAAGCGTCTGGGTTCCCGCTCGTAACGTCGTCCTTATAAGCGTTGCGGCTTCGCTCCTCGATGCCCTGGGCGGCGGGGATATCATAGTGGGGTTCAACGCGGAGGAAGGGACAACATTCCCCGACAATACCCCGGAATTTATGGAGAGGATAAACGGGATGCTCCGCTATGGGACAATGGCACAGGTGAAAGTAGTTGCTCCGCTCATAGGCCTCGACAAGAAGGGAATAGCGGGACTTTTGAAGGAGCTGAAGGCGAAATACGAGTACTCCAACTCCTGCTACATGCCCAAAGGTTTCACCGAGGACGGAAAGCCGATACACTGCGGGGAGTGCGAGAGCTGCGTGAGGAGGCACCGCGGGCTGATAGAGGCCCTCGGGGAGGACAGAACCATCTACGCAGTCGAGCCTAGGATCTAAGTTGTGTTCTTTTCTTTCTCAATCCAGGTCATTTTTGAGCAAACATTTTTATAGCCACCCCGTTTATTCCAAGGAAAACTTAAGGAGGCAAAAAAATGAACATGGTGAAAGTGAGGGCCATTCTCTCCACGGTTCTGCTCGCGGTCTTCATTGGTGTTCTGTTCGTCACGGTTGGCGTGCTCTACACTACCAAGACAGGGCATCCATTCCTTGGAATGATCAAGCCCCAACTCTTCAGGGTCAGGAACGTTTTAGGTCCCCTGATGAACGCCCTGATAATAGTCCACTTGGCGATCAACTGGAGGATGTACACAAGGGAGCTTAAGGTGCTCCTCAGGAGATGAGTCCCCTAAATTTTGGCCCAACGGCACGAGAGGTGGACTGCCTCCCACCGCAAGATTTATAAATCCGCTCCGGCCTTTTATCTTTGGACATGGGGCGGTAGCTCAGCCTGGGAGAGCGCCGGACTGAAGATCCGGGTGTCGGGGGTTCAAATCCCCCTCGCCCCACCATTCTC
>JALVUT010000277.1 GCA_027035445.1 Thermococcus sp. | reverse complement strand
TCAATGCGTCGTATTCAATGGACTCATCAAAGAGGCCTAAAATGGAGAGCATCCTCTTTTCGCCCTCACTGAGTTGCTGATAGATCTCGCTAAAAAGGAAGTCAAAGAGCCTTTCTTTGTCACTCTCTTGGATACCATGAGTTTCCAAGAGCAGGTTGAGTGTGAGTGGATGGCCAAGGGTCAGCCCGTACAACTCCGCGAACTCTCCTGGGGTTATCTTCTTTCCCTTAAGTCGGGCTAGCTGGTAGGCCTCTTTGGGTTTGAGCCCCCTGAGATGGATGTACGTGACTCCTTCCGTTCCAAGGTTTGGCTTCAGCCGTGTCGTGACCACGACCCTTCCCCCTTTGAGCCTCCGGGCGAGGTATGAGAGCATCCGACTCACCCTTTCGTCCCTACACATGTGAAGGTCGTCTATTACAATCGTGCCCCCCGTGCTTTCTAGCCCCTTAAGAATAAGCTCCAGAACATCCCCTTCCCTTCTACCGCCCCCCTGCAGGTAGTCCATTAAATCGGGCCATTCGAGGGAGTTCAAAAAGAGCCCGAGCTGCCAGGTGAGGTACTCAAACTCCTCCATCCCTGTGATTGAATACCAGTACGCCCCGGGGAATGTCCAGGCGACGAGTGTTGTTTTGCCGATCCCGGCTATACCATGAACTACAATGACACCACTGGATCTCCTAAGAACGTTGATCTCCCTATTTCTACCCACAAACAGGTTAACATCCGGCCTTCTTTCCCATCTTATTGGGAATTTATATGAGGTTTTTCCTTTGGCCTCTATCCTCACTTCCCCTGGCTCAAAGTGGATGTTTACCTCACCAACCTTAAGTGAGTATACCCTGATGTTCCTCCCGCTGGCATGAACCCACCTGCCCTCGACGAGACCAAGCCGTTCAAGATTCTTAAGACGCCTTGAGACGTCACTCTCATCCCTCTGGAGTATTTGAGCGAGCTCCCTTGGATGAAAAGAGCCTGACCTGAGCACCCCAAGTATCTGAAGGTTGA
Source organism: Thermococcus sp. (assembly GCA_027035445.1). The sequence continues at coordinate 712 of JALVUT010000277.1, read as the reverse complement.
TCTCACTGGAAAGAACCCTCATCAGTGGATGCATCCCCATGTTTGGGCTTGTGGGCACTTCTTGTTTATAAGTATTCTCACGTTACGGGCGTTCGTCTAGAGGGATGAAAAAAAGAAATCGATCAGCCCGTCTCCTTCTGAAGTGCCTTCTTAATCTGCTGCATGAGGTATGTTTCCTCCGCCCGGAGTATGAGCACCACGGTGCCCCTATCGATCCCCGTGCTCTCGGTGATGTAGTCCACCAACTCGCGCTTGAGCTCCCTGATCATCACCCTCCCCTCTTCAAGGGGATATTGAGGAGTACCAGGCCCACCACCCCAATTCCGGTCAGTATCAGGAAGGACGGGTTTTTCTTGCCGGCTTTGTATGGTAACTCATATTTTATCACTCCATTTTCTACCTTAATGTTCTTGGCATCCTCCGGTAGGATCACTCGTGCCGTTTCCATAAGCAGTCCTTGGCCGTTTAATATAGGTTGTGCCGCCGTTAGGACTATGTTGTTCCCGTTCCGGTTTGAGAGGGTCACGTCCTTCTCCCCAAGATCCAGTTCCCAGTAAGAGCCGTGGTTGACCGCTGCCCCCAGCATAGTGTAAGTTGCTTTGATTCTGTTGTTGGAGTCATCCCACTCGATCTTCATGCCCCTGTATTCCACGTCACTTCTCCTGTTCTCAAACTCCCGCTTCAACATGTACGTCGTCGGGTAAGTCCCCTT
>JALVUT010000276.1 GCA_027035445.1 Thermococcus sp. | reverse complement strand
ATAAAATCAGGCATCTTCCCGCCATAGCGGGAACCGGCGACAGGAGCAAGGCCCCGGAATTCTATCGGTACCTGGAGATAGCGAAGAAGGCAAAGGGCTTAACCGAAGAAGACCTGAAGAAAATCGCTGAGGTCATAGACCATGAGGCCTTCTACTGGAAGTTTATGGACGGACACGGTATTATCGATGAGATACTCCTCCTGACGGGGAACCTGCAGAGGCACAGGGAGTTGATAAATGTCATCTACCCGGAGGTCAGGGAGAAGCAGGAGAAGGCTCTAAGGGCCTCGCTGCCGCATGTGAAAAGTGTGGTTCTCCCAAACGGGGTAAGGTTCAACACCATAGATATCGAACTGTTCGCCCCGAAGTTTTCCTATCCAAGCCCCGGAAAGCTCTCTGGACTCATCCACGACCACTTCAAGGAGAAGTACGGTGAGGATACGCCCATCCTAACGCTCGCCTACGGCCCGGACTTCGCGGTAATCAGGGCCGCGGACGGGATGGCAGCCTACAACTTCGACCTCAACGGGATAATCCCGAGGCTCCAAGGGAGACTTCCCGCCGCAGGCATAGAGGGCGGCGGCCACAGCTATGCCGGGTCAATAAAGTTCTTTGAGGGAATGAGAAAGGAGGTCCTGGAGGAGTTTGCCAAGGAGGTTGTGAGACTGAAGAAAACCGGGTGAACTTGGGCCCCTTCCCAACCTTTTTAAATGTTCGGGAGAATAGTAACCAACAGCGATTTTGGGGGAAATAATTATGCGGATCAGGCTTGTGGTTGTTTTTAGAATGGGTGGCGTTTCTTACAGGGGGTACCACTGGGAGGACGGTGCTGTCGTCTTTGAGTTTGAGAGGCTTGGCGACGCTTTCATCCAGGTAATGAGCGAGCGGGTCGTTGAGGAGGAAGTTACGCACGAGCCGAGCGCGGTGTTCGTTGAACTCCGCACGAAGGAAGGCGGGAAGGTCTTTGAGGCTGTTAAGGAGGGCAACATCTACCGAGCCAGGGAGGGATGAGTTTTTATACTTTCCCTTCTAGTTGTTTCTGGTGATGCCTGTGTACATGGCCGAGTTCAAGCTTCGCTACGGCGACATGAAATGGTACGTACGGCGAGTGGTGGAAGCTTCCAGTCTTGAGGAAGCCAGAGAACTTGCCAGACGGTACGCCGAAGCCATGAACCGTGGGGAAGTCCTGTGGGAGCTGAGCTACGTCATCGAGGCCACCAGACCGCTTATGCTTGGAGCCGAAGAGCTAGAGAAACTTGGAGCCTGATGCGGCGGTGGTTTGGGTGTCTTTTCCCTCATTGCTCTCTGTTACTGCCATGTTTTTGGTGGTGGCCGGGGCGGTGGTTGCCTTTCGGGGCTATCTGGCCAGGAAAGACTCAATTATAACAAAGGGAATCTTGAGCGCGCTGGTTGGGGCCCTTCTGCTGGAGGTGTCCGTGATATTACGTCTGGGGCTTTCCCTCTTCTCGGTGCTGATTCTTGTTTTCTTGGCTGTCGCCTTCGTTGCGCTCCTGAAGATGTCCTGAGGTGGCGCTTATCTCTCCGGCGTAGTTCTTCAGCATGATGTCTCTGATCTTATCCACGTCGTCCGTGTGTCCAAGTGCCCACATGAGCTTAATCAGAGTGGCTTCCTTTGTCATGTCCCCTGCAGGGATAACGCCGGCCTCAAGGGCCCTCCGCCCGACCTCATAGCGGGTGAGATCAACTCCACCGTAAA
>JALVUT010000275.1 GCA_027035445.1 Thermococcus sp. | reverse complement strand
TAGCGCGCATCATACCGCCCATCTTCTGGATCTTCTCGATGTACTTCAAAGCTTCCTCGTAGATGTGGTCAGTGAGCCACTCGATGTAGTAGCTTCCTCCGAGCGGGTCGGTGGTGTCGACGACGCCGCTCTCGTAGGCGATTATCTGCTGGGTTCTCAGAGCGATGCGGACGCTCTTCTCGGTCGGGAGCGAGAGGGCCTCGTCGTAGCTGTTGGTATGCAGGCTCTGGGTTCCACCGAGGACGGCAGCCAAAGCTTGGATAGCAACGCGGACGATGTTGTTCTCCGGCTGCTGGGCGGTGAGGGTTGAGCCCGCTGTTTGCGTGTGGAAGCGCAGGAGCATTGAGCGCGATTTCTTGGCGTTGAACCACTCCTTCATGATGTGGGCCCAGAGCCTTCTGGCCGCTCTAAACTTGGCTATCTCCTCAAGGAAGTTGTTGTGGGCGTTGAAGAAGAAGCTGAGCCTTCCGGCGAACTTGTCGACGTCCATACCCCTGTCTATGACCGCCTTAACGTACTCGATACCGTCTGCGAGGGTGAAGGCAACTTCCTGGACTGCATTGGCACCGGCCTCGCGGATGTGGTAGCCGCTTATCGAAATCGGGTTCCACTTCGGCACGTTTTCGGCACAGTACATGATGATGTCTGTGGTAAGGCGCATGCTTGGAACCGGCGGGAAGATGTATGTGCCGCGAGCTATGTATTCCTTGAGGATGTCGTTCTGAACCGTTCCGCGGAGCTTATCCGGAGTAACGCCCTGCTCCTCGGCAACAAGGATGTACATGGCGAGAAGGTTTGCGGCGGTCGAGTTAATGGTCATTGAGGTGGAAACCTTGTCGAGCGGGATTCCGTCGAAGAGAACGCGCATGTCCCAGAGGGAGTCGATGGCGACGCCGACCTTACCGACCTCACCCTCGCTCATCGGGTGGTCTGAGTCGTAGCCTATCTGGGTGGGTAAATCAAAGGCGACGCTTAAACCTGTCTGTCCCTGTTCCAGGAGGTATTTGTAGCGCCTGTTGCTCTCCTCGGCGGTTCCAAAGCCGGCGTACTGCCTCATGGTCCAGAAGCGGCCACGGTACATGGTTCCGTAGACGCCCCTCGTGAAGGGGTACCCACCGGGAAAACCGAGCTTTTCAAGGTAATCCCATTCCTCGCCGAGGTCTGCAGGTGTATAAACGCGCTTGATTTCGAAGCCGTCGTCCGTCATGAACTTCTCCTTTCTTTCCGGCCTCTTGGCTATTAAGGGCTTCACCACCTTCTCATCCCATTCCTTCTCGGCATTCTTAATCTCTTCAAGCTTCTTCCTCTCGAAGGTCACCCTTATCACCTACCCCTATTTGGGAGGGCGGCTATAAAAAGCTTTTACATAACTAAAGAACAATCTTGATTTCGGATAAATCATCCATTATTCCGGAAAGTCCTTCCTAACAAGAACCGCCCACGCCATGACCAGCAGAAGGAGCGTCAGGCTAGAAAGGATGAATGCAGTGTGCGTTGGATTCCCAATGAAAGATGAGAGGTCAATCTTATCAAAGCCCACGTTGAGGAGAACCCCCGTCTGATAGCTGAGTGTATAGCGTTCCGCATTCTTCAGATATGGTATCTGCGGGATCAAGAACTGGAGAACGAACACGATGCCGAAGGTAGTGAGGGAAGCATAGAGTGGTCTGCTAACAAGAACAGATATGAACATTGAGAGTGCCCCAAGAGCGGCGAGAA